>LGHA01000040.1 GCA_001508595.1 Anaerolineaceae bacterium 46_22
CAATTTCCACACCGCTTTTTGATTGCTGCAAAGCAAGGCGATGTTCCTGCACGATGTCTTCCGGGCAGAGCTCAATGAACAGGGTCCCACCCAGCCATAAGATGACAGCATCCTCCAGCGGGTTGATGGGAAGAAAATCAATCGGCACAATCAAATAAAGCAATGCTCCAACCGGCAGGAGTTTCAAGCGAGAATCAACTCGCGGATCCTTCATCAACCGAAAAACCAAACGTAGATTTTCGATGATCCCACCAAAACTTTGTTGATCATCTTTTCGAAATTTATCTAAAAACCAAGTAAATTGATTTTTCATCCTAACCTCCAATATTGGCAAGAAAACAATTGGTATTATTGGTCTTCGCGCCTTTTATCAAACATCTGTTTTCGCCGCCAGTTGATCAGCGGTGCAACCAAACGCCGGATGCCATATTTAAACACGATGGGTGACAGCCAGTGTCCGCCTTCACGGTAATGCACTCGCAGCATCTCCGGCCAGCAGCGATCATCAGCTGCGATGGTTTTCGCATCACCGTGCAGCCTAAAACTCGCCCATAAATTACCGGGCAAATAAACCAATGGCGCTTCACCTGCCAACCTGACCCATAAATCATAATCCATTGCAAAATAAAAGGATGGATCCAATGGACCAACCTTTTTCCAAAGGTCTGCTCTGAAAAACGAGGACTGCTGGGGAATATGCACATAACCACGCCGCAGACGGGCATAATCCGTTTGGGCAGCCGGAAAAAGCCCAATCTGCTGATCCTGGGCGTCGATGAAAGCGCAATCGCCATAGACCATCCCCACATCAGGATGTACTTCTAAAAACGCCACGGCTTCAGAGATTGCACCTGGCTGATAGACATCATCGGAGTTCAACCACGCCAGGTATTTGCCTGTTGCTTTTGCAAAGCCTTTGTTAATAGCATCGGTCTGGCCGTGATCGGGAATGGATTCCCAGTACACCAGCCGACTTTCAAAGCCTTTAATGATTTCAAGGCTGCCATCCGTTGACCCACCGTCAATGATGATATATTCAATATTTTGATAATCCTGTGAGAGGACCGACTCAATCGTCCGGCGCAAAAACTTCGCCTGGTTGAAGGAAGGGGTTATGATGGAGACCTTGGGTGTTGACATAAAAACAACCTGATCAATGCAAAAAATATGAAAAATGAGCTTTTTAAAATCGCCCTTATTATACTTGGGGCATTAATAAAATGCAGGTACACACAAATTTATGATTATTCCCAATAAATATTATTGTCCTGCACAACAATCTTTTTCCTCTTATGCTGCAATTTACGTCGAATTTCTCGATATTTCAGGAACACAGCCTGCAGTCCAATTGCCCCTCCCAGGGCTTGCAGCCATTTATACCAGACCGAAAGCACAGATTTCGGATCAATGTACCAGGCATATTTAAAATGCCTGAGGGCTGCTTTTGGCTTACCGGAATCAATCAAACGGCGGGCGGAGAAAACATGCAATCCTGCTCGAATTTTTTGATGATGGTCTTCAAAAACACTTGCAAACGCTGGTTTTGTCCGCAATTCTTCGATAAAGGCAAAGGCTTCGTCAACAAAGTTCTCCGCCTGGGCAATCGTTTTTGCATCCTCATGTGTGCGCTCAACAGCCCAATAGGCATCCACATGATGAATAGGATAGTTTGCGGCAATTCGAACCCACAATTCATGGTCAAGGATCAAATGGCTTTCAGCCCTGAGATAACCGGCTTTTTCCAATGCACTTCGCCGCATGAATACCGCCGGCTGCAGCAAGACATTGAATGCCAGCAAATCCGCCAGCGAATATTGACGATAAGGGTGCCAGTCGAGCAAATACCCCTTCCCATCCACCATAACGCCGTTGCCATAAACCATGCCCAGCGTTGGGTCGGCAGTTAACGCCGCCACAGCCTGGCTGACCACATCACATTGATAGTACATATCATCGGAATTGATCCAGGCGACGATTTCCCCGGAAGCCCGTTGAAAGCCCTTGTTGATCGCTTCCGCCTGTCCCCGGTCCTTTTCAGAGGTCCAGTACACCAGCCGATCCTCGTATTTTCGAATGATTTCCTGGCTGCCATCCGTTGACCCGCCGTCAATCACGATATATTCAATACCTGGATAATCCTGGCAAAGCACAGAAAGCATCGTATCTTCCAGGTATGCCGCCTGGTTATACGAAGGGGTAATGATTGAAACGAGAGGCTGCTTTGTTAAATCATTCATTTAGTGATTCACCATCTTTGAAAAGGTCTTCATAAGCTACTTTGGGAAAAACCGTTAATTTGCCGCCAATCGTGGCATCTAAAATTCGCCGCCCATCAGCCAGATAGGCTTGTTTTGCCATGTGGTAAGCACGCTCTGAACCTTCAAGGTCTGGCAGCTGCCAGCGGAATCCTTTGCCAAAATAATTCGCCGTAAAGTGGTTGGGGTCCTCTCCCTGGGAAGTAACGGTGGCATTGGCAGGACCCTTGGTCACAAAATTATGGTCCACACCTATCAAAATTGCTTCCTTAAAACCCATAAAATAAGCCAGCTGCAGACACACATAAGTAACAGTAAAGCCCTCAAATAAGCGCCCTGTGGCATCGCCATTGAAATCCTCGGGCAATGTGTAATCTGTATCTAAAAACATTGTATCGGGCGAAGCCTCAAAATACTTGCGCGACCGCCAGGTCACAAATTTGGGCAGGTCTAAAGCACGCATATCCTCATGGCACTGCTCAAGCACCAGGTCATTTACGGAAACCAGGCAGGAAGTCAAAAAATCATACTGGTCAAAAGCCAGGTAAATACGGTTCATCCCAAATGTGAATTCACCTTCCAATTTGCTGAGATCCGTTTGCTTCAAGCTTGGTCCATTACCGACAATAAAACAGCGCTGTCCCTCAAACTTATTACGCCATATTTCCAATTGCCCTTTATTTCTCATCCATTCCGGCGAGAAAATGCGCGCCAGCAAATGCCGGTCACGGTTGTACCAAGCCCAGTAGCGGTCAGACACCAGCTTCCATACCGGTTCAGGGAGAATCTTTTTGATGCTCTGTTTAAGTGACAAAGTTTACTCCGTGCTCAATCGGGCTGTCGCGCCCCCGTCTACCACCAGCGCCTGACCGGTCATAAAGGATGATTGGGTGTTATCTGCTAAAAAGTAGATCGCCCTGGCAATCTCTTCTGGTTGACCAATGCGCCCATTGACCGTTTTCCGTGCCAGGTTTTCAAGACGTTCTATCAGGTCGCCATCCCCTACATGCCCCCGACCAAGCCCTGCGCGCAGCATCGGCGTATCCACCGCACCGGGTAAAATCGCGTTCACCCGAATATCATCCTTTGCAAATTCAATCGCCATCGCCCGTGTCAGCGCTAGGATCCCGCCCTTACTGGCGGCATAGGCCGCAATGTCAGCCGATGTGGCAACAGCATGAACAGAAGAAACATTAACAATCGC
Source organism: Anaerolineaceae bacterium 46_22 (assembly GCA_001508595.1). Taxonomy (GTDB): domain Bacteria; phylum Chloroflexota; class Anaerolineae; order Anaerolineales; family Anaerolineaceae; genus Brevifilum. The sequence goes on from LGHA01000040.1 coordinate 3,460, forward strand.
GCCGCCGCCCTTTGCCTTCAACAAAGGATACGCCAGCTTCGCACCTAAAAAAACAGATCTCAGATTTGAAGCCATGACCATGTCCCATTCTTCAGCCGTGGTTTCGATCAGGGGTTTTGCTACCTGGACACCCGCATTATGAACCACGGCATCCAGGGAATCTGTAAAATCCTCAACCTTTTTATATATTTCTTCCATCGCTTCTGGCAAAGAAATATCAGATTGGATGTAGATACCGTTCTCTGGAAAATCTTCATACTTCGGTTTGCGATCGACCCCAATGACCCGCCAACCCGCCTCAGCAAAAACCTTTACGGTTGCTTGCCCAATCCCACCTGCCGCGCCGGTGATTAACAGGATTCGTGAATTTTTTTCAGACATTATAATTCTTCCTCTTTAAATATTTTTTCTGTTCCTATTTATACTCCACAATAAGTTCAAAACTTCAGTGTTAGCTTTCTTTCTTCATAAATTTAGAAAGATCATCCAAAGGCAGTCCCAAACCTAACAAAAGATTCTTGATTGTATTCCAATGCACTCTTTCCCAAAATCTGGGGCTTGAGTTCGTATTGTGCGGGGCTAATAAAACCTGATCCATGGAAAGCAAGGGGCTGTTCAAGGGCAGGGGTTCTTCTTCAAATACATCCAATGCAGCACCACTTAAGCGTCCTTCCTGCAGCGCATCCACCAATGCTTTCTGATCAACAATCGGGCCGCGGGCAGTGTTGATTAACACGGCTGTCGGCTGACAGAAACGCAGACTGTCTGCGTTGATCAAGTGATAACTGGTGGGGTTGAGCGTACAATTGATGCTGATAAAATCCGCTCTGGTCATCAGGTCTTCAAGGCTGGTCATTTCGACCCCAAATTCCAGTAAGAAATCAGGGGGCATTTCAACGATATCATTGCCCAATAAATGCATTCCAAAAGCACGCGCTCGCCGCAGTACTGCTTTGCCAACGTGCCCCACACCGATTACGCCCAAAGTGCATTCGCTGAGGGTCTTACCGTTGATCTTTTCCCAGTCCCCCGCCTTCATGGCATTATCCAACCACGGGATCTGACGGGCAAAAGCCAGCATATACCCAATCACACTTTCAGACACCGGCACAGTAAAGGCGTTGGGGGTATTGCCGATCATAATTCCAAATTCTCTTGCCGCAGTCTGGTCAATGGAGTCAATCCCGGTACCCCATTTGGAAATCACCTTCAGGCGCGGCGCGCAAGCTTCAATTACCCGGCGTGTATATCGGTCATCGCCGCAAATGGTGCCGTCAAATTTCCCGGCATGGATTAAAATCTGTTCTTCTGATAGGCGTTCATTTACTTCTGGGATGATCAGCTTAATATCATAGCTTTCGAAAACCGGTCGAAATCGATCTAACTCCGGCAGCATATACGGTGCTGAGACCAGGACTGTTTTCATAGTAGTACTCCTGAGGTGTGCATTTTATTAGAAAGATTATTTCTTGGTTTGCAATTGGTGATAAAGGGTCTCTGCCACAACAAAGTCCAATTTTTCGTCGATATCCCATGCCTCTACAGCGGGAATTTCAAACATCAGCGGGTGATAGCCCAGGCGGTTTTGCCGTTCAACAAGCGTTTCTCTTCGAAAGATGTAAATGCAGGAATTTTCCTCGTAAATGGCCGGCAAATCTTGTGTGCGCAGCAAAACATCGGGGTCGTGGTTGATTGGCTTGCCTTCTGAATCCCACAAGCGGGTTTGAAGGCGAGTCACACCAAATAAAGAATCGAATTCTGGCAAATTATCAAGGAAAGTATGGATGGCCTTTGATATCGTATCAGCCTTTAACAGCGGATTTGTGGAATGCGTCTGCAGATAATATTCCGCTTCGATCAGCGATGTGTCATGCAGCAGAATGTCATTCATCGGCACCATATCACCGCGCAGGTGCTCCGGGCGTAAAACAGCTTTAACATCGGGGAAATGCGCTGCCAGGCCCTCCAAAATCACCGGGCTGTCCGTGTCAACGAGGATCATCGAGATTTCAGGAACATCAATCAAGGTTGAGAGAATGTGATGGTACAACGGCTTTCCTGCAAATAGCCGAAAATTCTTTTGAGGGACACGGGCTGAATGGTGTCGCATTGGCACAAATGCAGCAATTTTCGGTTTCATAAAATCTCTTTCACATTCGTTATTTCGTTCATTTCATCAGGTATTATAACGCAATCAATTGCCAGCACTTGCCAACAACGGGTCAGAAAGATTCATTGACTTAGCGGAAGAAGAAATTCTTTGCCTTCTAGCAGGCCTTCCGAGATCACCTTGAGGGTTTCTGAATTTTCGGGCAGCAAATCCTGCCAGTGGAAATCTTTTAGCCTTACAAAGCCAGGCCAGATCTTATCCGGTTCGATAAAGCGATCGAAGGGAAGGGACGTGTGATAAAGCTGGAAATAGAGAAATCGCCTTGCGTTTTCCTTATGTTTCGTCAGTACAGGGACTTCATCTAACTCAAGAAATTCCTCCAATTGAGCCAGGTATTCCGTGCGGGATTGCGGAAAATATACGGTGTCCAATTGGGTGAAGCGTGCTCTTCCGGCACACAATACCGGTTTTCCCATAATCGATGCTTCCATCCCAATTGTGGAATTGTAAATCATCACAAATTTCGCCCGCTGGATCATCTCATAAGAGCTGAAATACTGATCAGAGTTGATGAACACAAGATTCGGCAATGACTCAGCATCCCGATCCCGTACCCATCCTGCAACACTCTCCCGGCTGGCTTTCCCGGGTCTGATCTCATCCGGGTGCGCTCGAATTACGAACAAGGTGTCCGGGTGCCCTTTAGCGGTCTCAAGGATCTCATCCAACCAATCAAACATATGTGGATAGATCACATTCGCATGTGGCTGACTGGTGTCAAAGATCACATTGGTAAAGATCGGCACAACCTGTTTAAAGTTGTTGATCTTATCCAAAAATACGTCGTCCAAGCCAGACATTTCAGGCCAAAACTGCACACCAGCCATGCTGAAATTGCCTTCAAACCTCTTTGACAGATACTCGTCCAATTGCCGATTTTGTTCAGGTTTCAGCGCAAAGTCACTCGGAATATTCACCGGGTAGGCTGTTGCTTCGCCTTCCGTAAAAAAGGCAGAAAAGGGGCGGATACCTGCCTCATAGGAATACACAGGGATATCGTGCAGACCTGCAACCCATTTCGCCGTCGCTTCCGGGAACTGCATCCCGTTAAAAACCATCACCGCATCGGGATTCAATTCTTTCAACAAAAGGTCAAATTGCCTGGCAACTTTATAAGCTGAGAGGATGAAATATCGATAAAGAATTCGTGTATCCTCATTATCCTCCAAATGATGCAGGCGCAAGCGCCACCGCATTGAGGGTAAGCATAATTGTCCCAAAGGAATGGTCTCGAATACAAAGTTTTTCAGTGTCGGGACGCTAGTATTCTGCAGCAATTTCGCCAGATCCTCGCTGGGATAATAATCCAACCAGCTTACCTCTGATTTGTGATAAATTGTGGACGTCTGCGTCAGGCATTTTTGACACGGGGGCAGCTGGTAAACATCATCCTGATCCGTGCCCAATACACAGCGAGGCATCCCCCGTTTGCACACAAAATGCACCACCCTCGCCCCCTGCAATTGAAGTGACCACCCGGTCAGCATGGCAAAAGCAGCATTGACGCTCAAACCGGTAATACGGGTCGATGCATTGAATGAAACGATCGTTTTTTGATCATCCTCTTCATGCGCATTTCTTGCAACTTCTTTTGCCATGCGCTTGAGTTCTTTATTAATTTGCATTCGCTGGGGTCGCTCTTGCAAAAATTCGTGGGCAATATTCGAGAGCTTCATACTGAAACCCATTTCTAAACGCTGTATCGGCGCAGCTTGCTCAGGGAAGATTGTTCGCTCTCATAAACTTTCTTCTTGCCGTCGCCAAGCGCTTTTTCCGTAACCCTAATGTATTTTACAAGGGTTCGCACACCCTGCGGCTCAACTGAAGCGGCCTGGTCAGACCCCCACATTGCCCTGTCAAGCGTCACATGACGTTCCAGCAGACAGGCACCCAGACCCACGGCAAGAGCGGAAGTAACCAGGCCGACCTCATGCCCTGAATACCCAATCGGGCAGTCAAAATGGGCTTTAAGTGTTTGGATCATTTTCAGGTTTAATTCATCTGGCGGGCAGGGATAGCTGCTGGTCGTATGACAAATAACCAGCTTGTCTGTCCCCAGGATATCCACAGCTTCCTGGATTTCCTCCATCGTCGACATGCCGGTTGATAAAATAACGGGTTTTCCTGTATCCTTAATCGCCCTCAATAATTTATGGTCCGTCAATAAAGCAGAAGGCACTTTATGTGCTGGCGGATCAAAGGAATTTATAAAAGATAAGGATGGAATATCCCATGAGGATGCCAGCCAATCGATACCAAGAGACCGACAGTAATCGTCAATTTCCTCATACGCTTCCTGGTCAAATTCGACCTTATAACGGTAATCAAGATAAGAAATATATCCCCAGGGTGTGTCCCGCATCTGCCCTTTCTGATGATCAGGCACACAAATTTCAGGCGTACGCTTTTGGAACTTAACAGCGTCTACGCCTGAATCGGAAGCAGATTTGATCAAATCCTTGGCAATTTGCACACTCCCGTTGTGATTGATGCCGATTTCCGCAATAATATAGGTTGGATGCCCGTCCCCAACCAGGCGATTTCCAATCTTGATTTCTCGGGTCATATTTTCCTCCAAATTTTTATTTCATCACCAATTTATCGATATTGGTTTAACAAAAGATCGCAAAGTTCCCTTACTGCGCCATGCCCGCCCTTATGTTTAAGGACAAGATCTGCTTTTCGGCGCGCATCAGGATGGGCATCAGCTACAACTGCAGCAAACGCAACCAGCGGGAAACAAGGTACGTCATTAATGTCGTTACCTAAATAAATTGTTTCTTCCGGGGAAAGATTTTCTTTCTCCCAATATGCTTGCAATGCCTTTGTTTTGTCACCCACGCTATGAAAATAGGGCAAACCAATTTTTTTCGCTCGGGCAGCAACAACCGGATTGGGTTCGGTTGAGATGATAACCGCATTAAAACCCGCTTTTAGCAGCAGTTCAACGCCCATACCATCACCCCGGTTCGCAGCCACACTTTCAATCCCATCCTGGTCCACCCATACCCTGTCATCCGTCATAACGCCGTCAAAATCAAATACCACAAGAGAAACTTTCTCAGGCCACTTCCGCAATGGTTTCCCGGGATAGACTATCTCCAAATCTCGTTCTCGGATAAGGCTTTCACAATGCGCCCAATCCAGGGGGGTATCAATATCCACTGAAAAAATTGGGTCAACATGGACCGGTAAAATCAAATCACCGCTCATTGAGGATTTTTCCAAAATAACCCGGGGACGTATTACATCAATAATTCCTGTATGCCAGTAAACTTTTGGCAAAGACTGGCGGGTTGAATTATAAGGCTCATCCATGCCCTCAACCGTAAGCAGTGGGGTCATCTGACCATTGCCGTTAATTTTCCACATCTTATATGGGTTCTGCCCTGCAACGACAATCCCCCGCACTGACTCCGCTTCTGGATGCGCCAATAAGATCTCAATTGATTCGTCAACCAGTCCAACCGGCCGCACGGAAGAAGTCGGCCGAAGGTGAACAACCAGCTCTGGTCGATATCCTTCCGCTTCTGCAAGCCAATTCAGGGCGTGTTGAAAAACAGGCAAATCCAGGGTGTCATCCTGTGCCAGGGATTTTGGGCGCAGAAA
>LGHA01000041.1 GCA_001508595.1 Anaerolineaceae bacterium 46_22
GCAATGATTCCCCCATGAACAATACCGGGATATCCCTCGTATTTAATGGGGATAAGGATCTCCGCACGCACCTGTCCTGGTGCAGTTGTAAAAAATTCCAGCTTTAATCCCGCAGGATTTTCCCTGCCGCACACAAAACAATTTTTAGACCCGGGTTGTTTTATAGCCATTTTATTTTGTAGCAAATGTATCGATTAATACCTTCACATTGCCGCCAACCGGATAAAGAATCGGGCATGTCGCACCATTATCGATGTACTGCTGCACCTTTTTCTTTGCTTCATCCGGGGTGCCGCTGGCTGTTATACGATGAACGAGATCATCCGGCACAAGATGTTTTGCCTTTTGAATCTGTTCATGTGTGGCAGGCCAGCCAAGGATCGATTGGATCTCTTTAACAACATCCATCGAAACACCGGATGCCTTCGCGATGTGAGGCTGCTGTGCTAAATACTGGGTGAGCAATTCACGACTGGTATCAATGGCTTTATCACCATCTTCATCCACGGAACAAACCACCAGCTGCGGGCGGTCAAGATCATCTAACGTTCGTCCAGCTTCTTTTAAGCCTTTTTCCAATTCATCAAGGGCTTTTTCGTTATACTCGGGCGGAACACAATAGTTCAGTACCACACCATCCGCGATTCTGCCCGTCAACTGCAGCATTTTGGGCCCCGTCGCACCAATATAAATTGGAACATTACGGGGCTCTCTGCGCCCATGGACAACATCTAATTCAATGCCATTAACATGTACAAAGTCCCCATCAAAAGTTACACGCTCCATATTCAACAAACGCCGTAAAACAACAACTGTTTCTTCCATCGCTGTTAAGGGGCTTTCCCGGTTGATGCCAACATTTTTTGCTAAAGGATCCCACCAGGCACCGATTCCACAAATAATTCGGTCAGGTGCAAGGTCATCCAAGGTCAAAAAAGTCGCTGCCAGTAAGCCAATATTGCGCGTCCAATTATTGATCACACCAGAGCCAACCTTGATCTCTTCAGTTACCGCTGCGTATGCTGCCATGGGGACAATTGCATCACGGACCAGCCGGCTCTCAGCCTGCCAAACAGCTTCAAATCCACGATCTTCAGCATACCTGACATAATCCAATCCATCCCGAAGGTCATGTGCATCCTGCAAATATAAAGCAACTCTCTCTATCATTTCGATATTATCCTTTTTTTCTAGAAACCAATTATCAGAGGAAAACCGGTAGGACCGCTTTTTCCCTTAAAATAGTGTAATCTTCCGGAACATCCAGATCTAAAGCTATTCGCTCATTTTCGTAAACAACCAGCCTTGCCCCCTTTTGCTTCACAAGAGCACAGTGAATATCAAAGGATGCCTGCCCAAAAGAAAAGGTGATCAAATCTGCCGGGTCAATCAGCAACATATTCGTGCCCTCACGCCTGCGATCCGGTGAAATCACACCTGATGGCGGTGCTGGCTTGCTATCCAAAAAGCCTTTGAGGTCATCAGGCGTAAGCAAAGGTAAGTCGGCTGGAACGATCAAAACACCTTCTGTTGAAAAGACCCTTGAAAATAACGAGGCACGCCTTAACGCATTGTTTAATTCCGGGGTGCCATTTTCTGTGACCGTGCGCACATCCAGATCCCTCGCTTCAGTCAGCACATCTGAATCGCGGCTGACGACAAGGATATCGGAAATACCCTCTACTTTTTTCAGTACCTCAATTGTGTGGATAAATAAAAAGTGATTAAGTTGGTAACGCTCGTCTTCTGATAAAATTTCTGAAAGTCGGGACTTCCCCCGACGAAGGGGTTTTACGGGGACAATTGCCCAAAGGCTCATTTGGTTATCGGCTCCTGTTGAGGATCGTCTCGCAAAATCTGAGTACCTCTTCAGCTAAACGAAACCGATCCTGATTGTTTTTCATCAATATATTTGTAACTAAAGCAATTATACGCCATCGCTCAATTTTTTCCAATTCTTGGCGATCTTGATTATCAATAACAAAGCCCGTCAGGATGTCCTGATAATGTTTTGCGACAGCAGCTGCTGAAGGTTTCACCCCCAATTCTTCGTACATTTTTGCAGCCGGCCCCTTGAGTGCCTTCCCACCAATCAAGGGCGAAACAGCAATAACCGGTTTTTCTCTAATAGCTTCGACATAACCAGGGATCTTCAAAATCGGATCAATGCTCACCCAGGGATTTGATGGGCTGATGATCACAACATCGCATGCTTTGATTGCACTAATCGCCTGGGGAAGTGGACGGGCATCTTCAATGCCCACAAATTCAAAATGCTCGACCACCGGTTCACAAGCCTGGTGCACAAAATATTCTTGAAATCCCAAAGCCTCACCCCCCGCAGTATGGACCACCGTCCGCACCGACTGATCACTCATTGGGAAAACAGGGTGGTTTACACCCCAGCAACGGCAAAATTCAGCTGTAATCTCTGATAATGTGAGACCTTGATTTAATTTGTAAGTCCGAAAGATGTGTGTTGCCAGGTCTTTATCGCCTAGGTGAAACCAATTAGGACCATCAAGGGCTGCTATTTCTTGATAAATCGTCCAAGATTCATCTTTTCTTCCCCAACCAGTTACCGGGTTAGCCAGATCAGCAAGGGTATAACAAACTGTATCCAGGTCAGGGCTGATATTCAAGCCCAGGTATTCAAAATCGTCACCGGTATTGACGATCACGCTCAATTCTTCTGGCGGTAAGAGCTTTGCCAACCCATGGATCAATTTTGCACCGCCAACACCACCCGCTAGAGCTGCTATTTTCAAATATTCCTACCTTTAATTTTTCACAGGAAATCGTTCAAGGATGGTCCAAATTTTTTCATCTTCGTGTTCTGCAATTTCTAAGCTGGTCATTGAAACGTTTAATTCAATTTTCTCAAAACCAATTTCATTAATTGCGCAGGCGAGATTTTCCCTGTTGATATCCTTAAACGCCAGGGTGATATGAGGCAACCAATACTCCGGGGAGTAATATTTGTTCAGGTCTTTGGCGTAAGGGGATATTTCTTTCCAAATATGTTGATGAAACTGAATCATCTCAATCGTTTTGACCAATGGGAGAAAAAGAACCGGATGCCCACCAGAAAATAATCCTAAGCCAAAAGTATGGGTGCTGATATCCGGTGAATTTTCTACTAATGTCGATAAGATTAATTTTGTTTTTTCAACATCCAATTCTTCAGCTGTAAGCCAGGTGAAATGAGGTGTCGGCGTTGTGTAAACGGCACCCAAGTCGCATGCCTCGCACAATTTTTGCCATATCTGGTTAACCTTTTCACCTGATTGTTCGTCAATTTCACTGATAATTGCGTACATATTTCACCTGAATAAATCCCTATCTTTTGGACGGATCAATTCTTCCAAACAACTTTCACGTAATGGATAAGGGAAACCCCTTGCAAGAACAATCGGCGTGCCTTCATGAGCCTGACCCATCATCAAGGATGCACCGGCTGCCAATTCGTCTGCCGCAGCGACCTGTGTTATCCGCAGGCGATAATTGAACAGGTCAGTTTCCCCTCGCAAATCCACCAGCGCCGGTAGTCCTGATAAGCCGATGGTCACACCAACGGTGCCATTTCGCCAGGCACGCCCATGGGAATCAATGATCAGAACCCCAATTTTCACCTCAAAACGGTCTTCAAGCGTTTGCCGGATCGCCTTTGCAGAAGCGTCTGGATTTTGAGGCAGCAGCAGTACCCAGTCCTCCGGATCGCCCCAGGGACCATCCACATTGGAATGGTCAATACCGGCATTAGCGCTGATAAAGCCCAACTTATGCTGAACGATGATGATGCCCTTTTGCGCGCGTAGAACTTCCTGGCTCTCAGACAAAATCAATTCGATTAAACGGGGATTTTTATCCGTAATTTCTGCATAGCGGTAAGCATCCTCAGAAGGTTCTACACTCGTCAGGTTAACCAATCGCCCTTCGGATTTCGACACAATCTTCTGAGCAAGAACAAGGATATCCCCGTCCTCTAGAGCCAATCCATTGTTTTCCAAAGCCTCAGCAATAATTTCTGTCAGCTTATCACCGGTATGAATTAGCGGAAATCCCTGTAAAGGGATCAAACTCAATGTCATCTCAGTCCTGGTCCGGGATGCCCGTTATTCGAATGCCAGAAGCGTGTACATGATGTTGAATATTCAAGCCGATTAAAACCGAAGTCAAGCCCTCAACAACAACACAGTTCTCAATGACGCCAGCATCCCAGCCTTTCAAGCCGGTGTCTTCAACTAACCCAAGAACCACTTCCCTTGCCGCTTTGCCTTTGCCAGCAACCAGCACATCAAAATCCACATCACCATCTGATAATAATCGCTCATGAGAAATATTTTGAAAGGCATCGACCACACTGCAGCTGTCCCCCAATATCGCCTGTGCTTCCTGGGCAACAGACCCTTCCGGGGGCATTTGAACCTTGGTCACTTTTGGTGGGACAATCGGTACAACCACATCAATCACGATTTTGCCGGCTAAAACATCTTTTAATGATTCAAGTGTCGGCCTGTGTGCTGAATAAGGTACCGTAATCACTGCAATATCACAAGCCTCAACAGCGTCTCGATTTTCCATCCCTTTTAATAAATCGGATTCCTTGCCCAAAAATTCATTGACAGTGGCGACAGCTTTTTGTGCCTTCTCATACTGCCTGGAACCGATAATCACCTCATGCCCTGCCAGCACCCAGCGGTAAGCCAGGCCTTTGCCTTCCTTACCCGTGCCGCCGACGATGCCGATCCGATAAAATTGTTTTGTGTCTTCTGTCATTTATAAATCCTCATCTCTCATTTGCAATCATTCTAAAATGTTCCCAGGTTATTTTAGAAATCGCCAGGGCATTCGCCATAATTTCTTTCTCATCAAGTGTCAATAATTCTCGGCGATACATCAAAGGTTTGCCAGCAACGATCGTAGCAGTGACCATACTTTCCTGGAAACCAAACAAAATATGCCATGGTAAATTATCTGCGCTCATTGGGGTAAAGGGCGAGTAATCAACAAAGATCAAGTCTGCTGCAGCCCCCTCACTGATCTCACCAACCGGTAATCCATCAAAAATGCTTGTAATCATAGCCGCATTGTTTTCAATCGCAATCTTCCGAACGGCATAGCCACCCATTCGTTGTGGATCACGATGCGCGCTCTTGTGAAGTAAATAAGCTGTCTTCCATTCCTGCCACATAGTATTCAAAAAGCCATCATTTCCCATGCCAACCCGAACACCAGCGTCAAGCATTTGCTCAATCGGGGCAACGCCCACAGCATTATTCATATTCGATCTGGGCTGATGTGTTAACCAGGAACCCCTTTCCGCAAGGAGTTCAATCTCCCCCTGATCCAAGTGGACGCCGTGGGCAAGGATCGTCTGCGGGCGTAAAATGCCAAATTGGTCCAATCGATGAAGAACACGCTTTCCAGACCTCAAAAGACTATCCTCCTGGTCTGCTTCGCCCTCAGCAGCATGAATGTGAAAACCAATCCCTTCCGGACAAAGTTCTGCAACGCGCTCCAGTGTTCCATCGGAAAGCGTTAGGCTTGCATGAAGCCCAAAATGTGCACGAAGATTACGATCTGGCGGTGCATTCTTCTTTATTCTGCGAATAAAACGAAGGTTTTCCTGGATACCCGCTTCTGCCTTTTCTAGGCCGTCTCGATCCGTGACCTCGTAACACAGAGACGCACGCAAGCCCGATTGATTGACCGCGTCCGCGATGATGTCCAGTGAATTTTTAATCGTATTTGGTGAGGCATGATGGTCAATCAATGTCGTTGTGCCATGCCGGATGGCATCTACAAGGAAAACCAGGGCAGAATATCGGACGCCGTCCGGGTCTAAAGCCTTATCTAAATTCCACCATAATTTATCAAGGATCTCAGTAAATGTCCGCGGCGCATCGCCTGGAATGCCCAATCCCCGGGAGAAAGCCCCATAAAAATGCGTATGCGCACAAATATTCCCGGGCATGACATATTGCCCTTCAGCATCAAGCTGCTCTTCCTCGGGATATGCTTTAATCAGCTCTGATTGCGGGGCGATTTTTTGAATGATGCCGTCACGAATCAGCAATCCCCAATCATCTGTCAATATTTGGTTTGCCGTCCCCCAGGTGATCAATTTTCCATTGATAATGAGCATAATCTCCTCTTGTTCACAAATGGTCGCAAGTTACGATTTGGATATTTGAAAATTATAGCACAAGCCTAATAGGACATTTGAAATTCCAAAGCTCCAAAGTAACCAAAATTATCCCTCCTGTACTGGTTAGGATGCTATAATCAAAAAACAAAATCAAGGATTTCTATGACAAAAAGAAAAGAAGAAGTTCCACAAGAAGTCAACGATGGGATCCGACTTCTCAATCAAGACCAATTTTATGAAGCGCATGAAGCCTTTGAGACGTCTTGGCGAAGGACACAAGATCCTTCGAGAGAGTTTTATCGCGCGTTACTACAGGTCAGCGGCGGCTTTTTCCGATTGAGCCAGGGCAAACCTCAAGCCTCAAAGGAATTTTTCACGCATGCCCTCAAATGGTTGGCGCTCTTTCCAAGCCCACTCCTCGGTTTTAATACAGGAATCCTCATTGATGATATCCAAAAGATCAATAATGAAATCGAAAATGGATACCTGGATATTCAAGAACTAAAAGAAATGCTGCATCTGCTATATAAATCAGAAATGAGCACACAATGAAAATCCTTTTAACAGGCTTCGAACCCTTCGGAGATAACCCAATCAATGCAAGCCAAAGATTAGTAGAAGCACTCCCCAGTACCCTGAATGAAAACATTCATCTTCAAAAAATGATCCTGCCCGTAGATGAAAAACTGGCACCCGAGATTGTTCTGCAGGCAACGGAGGAGGAAAAACCTGACGGGGTGATGGCATTCGGATTGGCAGCTGGACGGGCAGATATATCCATTGAACACGTTGCAATCAACCTGATGGACTTTCAAATCCCTGACAACACGGGTGCAAGCATTTCAGACGCAGCTGTGGTGCCCAATGGACCTGCGGCTTACTTCAGCACGCTCCCCGTTCGTAAATTGCTCAATAAACTCACAAATGCTGGGATACCGGCGAGCCTATCCTTGAGCGCTGGCGCATTCCTTTGCAACCAGGTGTTTTATTCAATCATGCATCAAATTGCTATCAACAAGTGGGATATTCCATCGGGTTTCATACACCTCCCCACATTGCCCGAAGCCGCAGCACAAAACAAGAAGCCGATTCCATCAATGAGTTTGGATTTGATGCTTAAAGCGGCAAAGATCATGATCACATGTTTATTTGAAGAAATCACGCTTCTAAATAATGGCCCAAAATAATCCTTGAGCTGGAGGTATGTAATGAACCAGATCGTCTTAGAAAAAACAAATCAAATCAAATCCATCCTCACTGAATTGGATATTGATCTCTGGCTGACCTTTGTGCGCGAAACCAGCGCAAATATGGACCCTATCCTGCCATTGATCTATGGGGATTCAGATCTGACCTGGCAGAGCGCACTGCTTTTCACACCTGAAGGTGAAAAGCTTGCCATTGTCGGACGTTTTGAGCTTGAGACCGCTCAAAACACAGGGGCGTTTGACCAAGTCATCCCTTATGATGAAGGGATCCAATCTGTTTTGTTAGAAGAACTACACCGTATTAATCCCCAGAAAATCGCCGTCAATATTTCAAAGAATGACGTACTGGCTGACGGCCTTTCCCATGGCATGTACCTTGTCTTGATGGAAATGCTCGAAGGCATGCCTTTTCAGGATCGACTCGTGCCGGCTGAATCGATCATCCAGGCGCTCCGAGGGAAAAAGACAAAGTCCGAAATTGAGCGAATCAATAAAGCCATCGGTTCCACCCTTGAAATTTATGAATACACATTCACCAAACTCAGACCAGGAATGCGAGAAATAGACGTTGCAGAATTAATGCAAACCGAAGTTGAAAAGCATGGCCTGGATTATGCCTGGCCAAAAAACAATAACCCGGCAGTTAACACCGGTCCCGATTCCCCGGTTGGGCACAACGCACCTACAGAACTGCGTATTGAACCGGGTCATTTACTGCATTTTGATTTTGGTGTAAAAGAAAATGATTATTGTGCAGATATTCAACGCATGATTTATTTCCCGAAACCCGGTGAAAAACACGTTCCCGATCCGATTAAAAAAGGATTTGAGACGGTGGTCAAAGCTGTCCAGACTGCCTTTTCGAGTATAAAACCGGGCGTAACGGGTCTTGAAGTGGATTCGGCAGCACGCCAAGTAATTATTGAAGCCAGCTATCCAGAATACAAGTATGCCACAGGACACCAATTAGGACGCCTTGCCCATGACGGCGGTGGACTGCTTGGCCCAGCCTGGCCGAGGTACGGGAGCACACCTTTTATGCCTGTTGAAGTGAACCAGGTCTATACCATTGAACCCGGTTTAATGGTGCCAGGTTATGGATACATTGGTTTGGAAGAAGACATCCTTGTTACAGAGAATGGTGCTGAGTTCCTCTCGCCACCCCAAACAGAATTGATCATCATCGATTAAAAACACAGCTAAGTTAAAACAAAGATCGAAAAAAGAGAGACTTGGCTTCTTCAAGTCTCTCTTCATCGTATCGAAAAAACCGATTAAGCTTCGATAATATCGATAGAATTAATCCTTACGCCCTCATATTCAGGGTGAATGGGGTCACGTTGAGGAATCAAAAAAACAACATCCATTCCCTCGATAACCTCGCCAAACACAGCATGCTTATCGTCCAACCAGGGCGTTGGCACATGGGTAATGAAAAATTGTGATCCGTTCGTATTCGGCCCAGCATTTGCCATTGAAAGGATCCCCGGTTTGTTATGCCGAAGGTCAGGGTGGAATTCATCTTTAAACCGATATCCAGGGCCGCCAGATCCCGAACCTGTGGGATCGCCGCCCTGTACCATAAAGTTCATGATCACACGATGGAATATCGTGTTGTCGTAAAATCCTTCACGTGATAAAAACACAAAATTGTTGACAGTCCTTGGCGCTTCGTCCTGAAATAAATCGACTTTAAAATCACCCTTTTCTGTGTGGAACATTGCTTTGTAATCTTTTTCCGGATCAATAATCATTTCCGGCGGGTTCGACCACCTTTTCTTTTCATTCAGCATAATAACCTTTCTTATTAATTTGGTTTGAGAGTAGGATCTTATTCAATAATTTCATA
>LGHA01000042.1 GCA_001508595.1 Anaerolineaceae bacterium 46_22
ATTGACCCTTTAGATGGCACCCTCAATTATGCCCACGGCGTGCCGATATACTGCGTATCCATCGGCTATGCTTACCAGGGGAAAATGCATTTGGGTGTCATTTACGACCCAACGCGTGATGAAATGTTCGCTGCAGAACGCGGCAAAGGTGCCACCTTGAATGATCATCCAATGTTTGTATCAAAGCATACGGATATGATCAATTGTATGCTGGTGACAGGTTTTCCAAATGATATCTGGGGTTCACCTGATGACAATACGGATAATTTCATCCGGTTCTCGCAGGTAGCCCAAACCGTTCGCCGTTTGGGATCAGCAGCTCTGGATATTGCTTATGTCGCGGCAGGCAGGCTGGATGGCTTTTGGGAGAATGAGGTTTTCCAGTGGGACGTGGCAGCCGGTTCGTTGATGGTTGAAGAGGCAGGCGGTCTTGTGACCAGTATTTACGGTGATGCTGATTATATGAAAAGACCCGTCAGCATTATTGCTGCTAACCCAATTATCCATGCTGAAATGCTGGATGTGCTGGCAGAAATTCGTGCGAAAAGAAATCGTGATTAATTTAGCCCTTTAAAAAAATAAAAACTGCTGGTCATTTCAGAAAAACACCAGCAGTTTTTTTATTTAATTCAGGAGATCAGGATTATTTATTGGTTGAAATGCCAAAAAGCTTATAAAGTGGGCAGACCCCAACCAGCCCCGTGACCAGTAAAATGACTGCCAAAATACCGAGGACGATCGCCCATGTACCGATGATAACATTTGTAATATACAGAACGGCAATCAATGCTGCCAGTACAAGCCGGATAATTTTATCGGTGGATCCCATATTCTTTTTTATTTTGTTACTCCTTTATATTCGCTTAGTTTCTTATTTTGATGTAAATCTTACTGTTTTGGTTACACTCATACCAATTTTCAAATACATGCGAAATTTGGAAAAACTTTGATAAAATTAAGATTATTCGCAGTGAGGTTCTACAATGCAGCCATCCTCGCCCATTGAGCCTGAAAAATATTCCCCTTTTGAAGGTTTTATTCCCTTTCTTTGGTTGTTCCTTGCCTGTGCTGGCGGGATTGTCTTTGCAAATCTCACAGCTTTCCCCATTTGGGCCTGGATTTCAGGTTTTGTGACTTGCCTTAGTGCCTGGGTATTGGCTTGCCAGCTCCCAAGGCGATTGGTCTTTACACATCGATTAAGGCAATGGACAGGTGCTAATCAAAAACTGCCAACAGTATTGCTTGCAATCATTTTCTTTGCAGGGGGATGGCGTTATACAGCCACACAGCCCACAAAAACACCTCAAAGTGCTGCATTTTTCAATGGTAGGGAAACTGTTCAAATTATCGGGTTGGTGATTCAACCTCCCGATGTCAGGGATTCTCATACAAATTTGACCATCCAGGTTGAATCACTCCAACCGCTTCTACCAATGCCAGAAAACTTTGATCCTGAAGTAGTCTCAGGCAAGCTGCTTTTACAGGTGTCTTCCAATCGTGATTGGGCTTACGGTGATCGATTGCTTGTGACCGGAAAAATGACATTGCCTTATGAATCCGGCGGTTTTTCTTATGCGGAATATTTAGCCAATAAAGGGATTCATTCACTGATGCCTTATGCCCGTGTCGATTGGGTTGAACCAGGTCAGGGCAGCCCCATTCTCGCCCATATTTTTGGTCTTCGGCAAAAGAGTTATGAGGTATTGCAGGAAATTTTCCCCGCACCAGAGTCAGAACTATTGTCGGGTATTTTATTAGGCAGGGACAGGGGAATCGCTCAAGACCTGCAGCACGCCTTTCAATTAACAGGCATGACTCATATCATTGCCATTTCTGGATTTAATATCACAATTTTAGCCGGTTTATTTTCAAGCATCTTCACCCGTGTTTTTGGTCATAAAATTGGTGCTCTGGGGGCGATTCTCGGCATCTCAGCCTATACCATTATGGTAGGTGCGGAGGCAGCAGTCGTCAGGGCTGCCATCATTGGCACCCTGGGTGTGTTAGGCGGTATGTTTGGCCGGCGGCAGAACGGTTTGAACAGCCTTGGCCTGGCGGCCTTGGGAATGGCTTTGTTCAATCCAAACATTCTTTGGGATGTTGGCTTTCAACTTTCAGCAGCTGCTACCCTGGGTTTGATATTGTATGCCCAGCCCATGGAGGAACGGTTTATTAAATACACTTCTCGATGGATGCCTGAGGAACAGGCAAAAACACTTGCTGGCCCGGTGAGCGAGATTTTCCTGTTTACACTGGCAGCCCAATTGATGACCCTGCCAATCATCGCCTACCACTTTGGTGAAGTTTCCTGGTTAGCACTGATTGCTAACCCGCTTGTTTTGCCACCCCAATCCCTGGTCATGCTGCTTGGCGGATTGGCGCTGTTGGCGGGATTAGCCTTGCCCGTGTTAGGGAAAATCATCGGAGCTTTAGCCCTGCCTTTTGTGCGTTATACAATTCGCATGGTTACTTTGGTTTCACAATTCCCGGGTGCTGATCTGAAATTGCCAAATTTTCACGTCTTGTGGCTCATAATTTTTTACGCTCTCTTGTTCATTCTGACCTTATACCCGATCGAGAAGCGAAAAAACCTCTTTCACAAAGCTTTTTCTACCAGTATGGGGCTGTTAGTCTTATCAGCAAGTGTGATTTTTGTTTGGAATCACGCCCTATCTCGACCTGACGGGAAATTGCACCTGACATTATTAGACCATGAAGGGACGCTCTTTGTTCAAACACCGGATGGCAAGACCGTGTTAATCGGAGGAGGTCCAAGCCCTTCCTCGCTGAATCAAAGCCTGGGTCAATTGCTGCCCCCGGGTGAAAAGCATCTCGATGCCTTGATCGTTGCCAGCACCGCCCGCGATGACAACAACGCGCTGACTGGCGCATTGAAAATGTATTCACCCGACATCGTTTTGTGGGGTCCGGCAGCAGATGCTAACCAAACAACAGCATCGGTTTACACTTTATTGTCTGATAAGAAAATTCCTATCACTGACATGGAAGCCGGGCAGAAATTGGATCTTGGCTCGGGAATTGAACTCAGTGTTTTATGGGTTGAGGAACGCGGCGCTGAATTATTTTTAACCTGGAATAATTTCAGCGCATACCTCCCAGCGGGAAAAATCGAAAAAACGAGGTTATTACTGCCTGAAGCACCGGACGTCGTGCTATTGAATGATGGTATAAAACCCGAAGATGTATCCCTGAAAAACCTGACTGGGTGGTCACCTGCGGTAATTTTGATACCCCTAGAGGATTCAGATTTGCCATTGTTGGGTGAGCATGAAATCTTAACTATGCTGGCAGACTATCCAATTATCACCACCCTTGACCATCCCTGGGTGCGCGTTTCCACGGATGGTGAGCGGCTTTGGGTTAACGGGAAATAATAGGCTTATGTGTCGAGAAAAGAAAAAAAGCTTGTATGCAAGGGCTTAATCTCATACAATCAATACTCAGGAAACGAGAATTACCAGAGTCCTTATCAAAACCAATAGAGAGGATGTCACTTATGACCAGCAGATTACCGCATCCCTATGTTTTTTCTAAACAAATTGTCCAGGCAAATCAATTTGGTGCACCGATTGTAGCGCTGGAATCGACAGTGATCACCCATGGATTGCCAAGGCCGGATAATTTACAGCTTGCCGTGGACATGGAAAACATTGTGCGGGAACACGGCGCCACACCTGCCACAATTGCTATATTAGACGGGGAGATTCATATTGGCTTATCGGAAGAAGAGCTGAGTACCCTGGCAAACCGGGAGGATACACGAAAAATCAGTGTGCGAGATCTTGGGATCGCGCTTGCCGGCGGTTTGAGCGGTGGAACGACTGTTGCCAGCACCTTATTAGTGTCAGCATTAGCTAATATCAAAGTCTTCGCGACGGGCGGCATCGGCGGTGTGCATCAAGGTGCGCCATTTGATATTTCTGCCGATCTAACCCAGCTGGGCAAATCACCCGTGCTTGTGGTCTGCGCTGGCGCAAAAGCAATCCTTGATTTGCCAGCAACAAGAGAGGTGCTTGAAACCCAGGGTGTTCCCGTCATTGGTTATCAAACCGATGAATTCCCTGCTTTCTACACCCGCAGCAGCGGATTGGGGGTTGATGCCAGGGTGGACACACCAGAAGAAGCTGTAAAAATTGCAATTGAATCCTGGGAAGCCGGCATCTCATCTGCAATCCTGCTGGTTGTTCCGCCGCCTGAGGAAAGCGCATTATCGCCTGATGAAATGGAATCAGCCATTCGAACAGCCTTACAAGAGGCTGAAAGTACAGCTATACATGGCGCTGAAACCACGCCTTTTTTGCTGAAAAGGGTAAGCGAATTGACAGGGGGCGAAAGCTTACGCTCAAACCTGGCTTTGCTCAAGAACAACGCCAGGATCGCAGCCCAGGTGTCAGCGGCGATGGGTGGGATTGAGAAAATCGGTCCTTTTTAGCGATTAATCCGTCGGGGTAAACCGCGGGGTGCGCGTTTGTGTCGGGGTGAGCGTGATGGTGGGCGTCAGGGTTGGCTGACGCGTATGCGTTGATGTTGGGGGTTGCGTTTGGGTGGGTGTCAGCGAGGGAGTCGCTGTTAATGTCGGTGTTAATGTAATGGTTGGCGTTGGCGGTTCACCGGTCACAGTGAAGTACCCGGAAACCATCCACTCTGATCCAATAAAAATCTGGACTTCATACATACCCGCCAGCCATTGATCGCTGTCAGGTGCCCAATCCGTATATCCATAGCCGCCGGTACCGCCTTCCCATGGGGCGGTCTCATAATAAACAAGCTCACCTTCTCGATACCACAAAGCACTCCACTGAACGCCGTTGGACATATTGTTATAGCTGAATGTTCCATACAACTGCCCCACGGGATTTTCGAATTCAATGGCAGGATCAATCGGTTGAAATGCTTCATCAATCCGCCGCGAAAATTGAATAAAACTGAATACGGCATCCGGGTTGGGCGTTACTTCACCTTCAAAATCAGCTCCGATTTCAGAAGGTAAGCTTGGCGTGCTGGTTATCGAGGGTGTATCGGTGATTGTTGGGGTCAGTGTAATGGTGGGCGTCAGGGTGATGGTAGGCGTCAGGGTAATGGTAGGTGTCTTCGTCGCCGTTGGCGATGGTGAAATGTAATTATAAACAAGGGGTTCCGAGTAATTCAAAATGACCCAGGATAGGGGGATCAATAGAACAGCAGCCAGCAGCAATCGCCAACCTCGAACCATGCGATCGTGGCGTTTGCGGTAAAATGGGATTTGACGGCCTTTCAGGATATTGTTAATCCCAAAGATCAGGGTTAGCAAGGCTGCAACGCCTGTAATGATGGTGGCAGTCAAGACCGTTGAGCGAATGTCAATTTGAAGCATAAACTGGCTTTCCGTCGTTGATTTCGAATTATAGCCCATTTTATCGCTTACAATAAGTAAAATATGGGATAAAATCAATTAATCAAAAATTTAATTTCAGAGATGCCATGCCCCTTGAAAACGGTTACCGCCTAAATCAACGTTACAAAATAATTGACATCCTCGGGCAGGGCGGCATGGGGGCTGTTTATCGAGCTGTCGATGAAAACCTGGATGTCACAGTTGCCATCAAAGAAAATGCATTTTTCTCTGAAGATTACGCACGCCAGTTCCAAAGAGAAGCAAAAGTCTTAGCGTCTCTGCGGCACCCCAACTTACCGCGGGTTTTTGATTATTTTGTCATCGATCAGCAAGGGCAATACCTGGTAATGGATTATATTGAGGGGGATGATCTTCGCCAGTGGATGAATAAAGAAGGGGTTATTCCTGAAATTGATGTCATTCAAATTGGGATCGAAATCTGTAATGCCCTGATCTATTTACATTCCAGAACGCCGCCGATCACCCATCGAGATATTAAACCCGGCAATATCAAAATCACGCCTGAGGGTGAAGTCATCCTGGTTGATTTTGGTTTGGTAAAAATTAATTACGACAAGGAATTAACAACAACAGCTGCCCGGGCAATGACCCCCGGATATTCCCCACCAGAACAATATGGGGAAACACCTACGGATCACAGATCCGACATCTTCTCCTTAGGCGCAACGCTTTATGCGGCATTGGCGGGCTACCTTCCTGAAGACAGCCTGTCGAGGACAACCGGCAAGGCAGACTTAACACCGCTGAGAGATTACAACCCCGATGTCTCTGAAGCCCTGGAAAAGGTGATAGAAAAAGCCCTGGCGCTTCGCTACCAGGACCGCTGGCAAACAGCAGAAGACTTTAAACAAGCCCTTTTGGATGTCAAAGAATCGATCCCAAGAGAGGCGTGGCACAGTGACCATGTGATTCTTTTTAAGTCACCAAACATTTCAGATAATGGCACCAATTTATCAGAATTCAGCGGCAAGATTCAAGGGAACAATTTATCCCGACCCAAAAAACGATGGTTTAAACGATTGGACCCTGTTTGGATAATTTTTGTCAGTTTGCTCGCTGTAATGCTGTTGCTATTAGGAGCTTCGGCAATTTGGCCGCAGAATTTCAGGGCGATTTGGGGCATGAACAGCACACCAACCCGCGCAAGAACCCTGTCGGTGATTGCGGATAAAACGCCAGCGAACCCATCAGAAACGATAGTGGCGGCAGAAACAGCTCCGACACCTGATATAACATCGACTTTGATCGATTCTTTCCCTGCTGAGACAACACCGACACCAACCAAGACCCCTACAGGCGGTGGCGCAGGTATGATCGCCTATGTTTCTGAGCAAACTGGCCTACCTCAAATATGGCTTTTAGACACCCTCACAGGTTCGACACAGCAGCTTACCCGTCTTGATGAAGGCGCCTGTCAGCCGGATTGGTCACCTGCCGGTGATGCGCTCGTATTCTCATCGCCTTGTTCAGGAAAGCGATCACGGCATGCGGGTGCCAGTTTATTTATCCTTGATCTTGAAGAAAATTCCCTGACACAGTTGACGAAATCCCTAGAAGGTGATTTTGATCCTGCCTGGTCCCCCGCAGGGGATTGGATCGCGTACACCTCATTATTGAATGGACAGCTTCAGCTATTCAAGATCAATATTTATGATCTCTCTGTTGTCAAGCTGTCAGATGGCGCTTATAACGATTTCGACCCTGCCTGGTCAAAGGGGGGTGGACAAATCGCTTTTGTCCGCACGCGTGGAGCTGATCAGATTTGGATAATGAGTGCAGATGGTCAGGACCCGATCCAATTTTCACTGTCAGGCGTCATTGATAACAGCCACCCCTGCTGGTATCCGCAAGAAGGATTGATGCTCTACAGCCAGGTGCTCGGAGCGGGCAGTCCCTCTAAAAAATTATTCGGCATGCGGCTTGAAGATATTGGAAAGCATGAGGAATATCCAATTACACCAGCAAATCAGACGGATTACGTGCCATTAATGGACAATGTGAGCGTCTCGCCTGATGGGATATGGCTTGCCTTTGATTACTGGTATTACGATGTACTTTCGGATATCTATATTATGAAGTTCCCGGGTGTAGACTTGCGCCAGCTGACGAACGACCCTGCTTTAGATTATGAACCGGCATGGCGTCCACTGCCACCAGTCAATAATTAATATATGAAGATTAATTAAAGTTTCACGCTTCCATATTATTCTTTCAGATCCCCTTGCAGCCACATAAATTGAAAAGGCGCCATTTCCAGCTCTTCAGTTGAAGAAGTTGTTATACCTGAAACAACATCTTTCAATGTGATCTTCTCTTTGAAAAGATTCAGCTTTTTTAAGGATAGGCTTTGGGAAAAATCACTGAAATTATTCAAAAACAAGATTTGTTGGTCATGATCTTTGTGAAGATATCCAAATACGTGGGGATTTCCTGTGTATATAAAATCAGGCATTGACTCACCAATGATGGGAAGTGACTGTCTTAACTGGATCAATTTCTGAAAGCCCTGATAGATTCTTCCAGGAATGCTTTCTTCATCCCCCCGTTTTGCATAGCGCTCTGGGTCGGCTTCAGGGCGATGAACCCAACGGCTGTCATCTGCTTTTGCAGGATCATCTTGATAGCTGTAATCATTCAGGGTTCCGACTTCATCACCCAAGTAAATGAGGGGAATACCTCCAATTGACAATATAATGCTGTGTATCAGCAAAATCCTTCGAATGGCAAGATCGACCTCAACTTCAGTTTCTTCTTCAAGTGCCTTTTCAAGCCCTGCCAGTGAAGCAGTTGACCCCGATATGCGTGCGTCTTTAGTTTTAGGGTTTTCCTGGAAGGGCAAACCCCGCGCAAAACTGCCCTCAAAGCGACCGGTATAAAATGCGTTCAAGAATTGACGATGGTCAAAGGCATTCACCCACAAATCAGCGGCATCCTCGTCTGAAAATGTCCAGCCGATATCATCGTGGCAGCGGACGTAATTCACCCAGGCGCAGCCATCGGGGATCTCAAAGCGTTTCTTCATCGAATACAACAAGAGGTTGACCTCTCTGGTGGCAAGGGTGTTCCAGAGCAAAGCCATCAGAAGCGGGTTATAGGAAAGCTGACACTCATCAGGATGGATATATTTTGCTACCTCATCAGGGTGGACGATTGCCTCAGATTTAAACAATAAAGCCGGGGCTGCAATCCGAGCAATCAGGTTATAGGCTTGAATGATGCTGTGGGCTTGCGGCAGGTTTTCACAACTTGTCCCCATTTCTTTCCAGATGAAGGCAACCGCGTCAAGGCGCAGCACTTCCACACCCTGGTTTGCCAGGAACAGCATCTCTCCAGCCATCTGGTTGAACACCTCAGGGTTGGCATAATTTAGATCCCATTGATTGGAGTGGAATGTGGTCCACACCCATTGCCCAATATCATAAAAATAAGTGAATGCGCCAGGATGTTCTTCCGGAAATATCTCTCGCAGGGTTTTTTCGTAAGCATTTGGTATTGTGCGGTCAGGGAACATTCGGTAGTACTTCTGATAACGCTGCTCTCCCGCCCGTGCTTTTAATGCCCATTCATGCTCATTGGAAGTGTGATTAAAGACGAAATCAATGACAAGGCTGATCCCTTCCTGTCTAAGTTCTCCTGCCAGGGTCCTGAGGTCTTCCATCGTACCTAATTTTGGGTCCACCTCTCGATAACTGCTGATAGCATACCCCCCGTCATTTTCACCTTCAGGGGATTTAAACAGGGGCATCAAGTGAAGATAGGTCAAACCAAGTTCTTT
>LGHA01000217.1 GCA_001508595.1 Anaerolineaceae bacterium 46_22
GAGTTTTTGATAAGCGGAGATAAAGGCTTCCTGGGCGGCATCATCAGCAGCGCCGTGTTCGCCCATGATGCGATAAGCAACGTTATAGGCTATATCCTGGTAATGTAATACAAGGCTGTTGAAGGCATTCAAATTACCTTCACGCGCGTCCTGGATAAGTGCCTGTTCGTCCATTTAAACCTGTTTCGATCACTTTACGATGAATGATACTGCTGCAGCATTTCTATTTTATCAGGATTTATTCATCCTGGGATTGGCTCCGCAGGTGAGGGAACAAAATGACTTCTCGAATGCTCCTGCGCCCGCTGAAGAGCATCACCAGGCGGTCAACGCCAATGCCAAATCCGCCTGCCGGGGGCATGCCGTAGCTGAGGGCATTTAAATAATCATCATCCATTGGATGTTGTTCTTCATCATCATCCGCATAAGCACGGCCCATCTCTAAAAAGCGCTGTTCCTGGTCGAGCGGGTCATTTAGCTCTGAGAAGGCGTTACACAACTCCATACCGCCTACAAAGCCTTCAAAACGCTCGACGGTGCCCGGGTCCCCAGGCTTGCTCTTCGCCAGTGGGGAAATATCCCTCGGGTAATTATAGATGAAGGTTGGCTGGATGGCGTTTGGCTCAAGGAAGTCCCCGATGATGCTGTCGATCAATTTTCCACGCGTTGACCCGGGATTGGGATTGAGATTTTTGGCTTTCATTGCAGCTTCCAGGGACTGCGCATCGGGATGCTCATCGATATCGATACCGGTTGCATCCAGGATTCCCTGCCTGAGTTCAACCCGTCGCCAGGGAGGGGAAAGGTCAATTTCCTGGTTGTCAAAAGTGATTTTTGTACTCCCAAGGACCTGCTTAGCGGCGAAGGCGATCATCTCTTCGGTGAATTGCATGACTTCCTGGTAATCTGAATAAGCCCAATAAAACTCGAGCTGTGTGAATTCGGGGTTGTGTTTATAAGAAACACCTTCGTTTCTAAAATCACGACCAATTTCATAAACGCGTTCCAAGCCGCCAACAAGGAGCCGCTTCAGGTAAAGCTCAAAGGAAATGCGCAAGTACAGGTCCTGGTGAAGCTGGTTGTGATGGGTCGTAAAGGGTTGGGCTGCCGCGCCGCCGTAAATTGGCTGGAGAATGGGTGTTTCTACCTCGATAAAATCGTGGCTGTCGAGATAATCGCGTAAAGATCGCAGGGTCGCTGCACGTATTTTGAAAATTTCCTGGACATCCGGGTTGACAGCAAGGTCAACATAACGCTGACGGTAACGTGTTTCGGGATCGCTGAGTTTGGCATGCCGCAGGACCTCACCGTCAACGATCTCGTCTTTTGCTGCTGGCAATGGGCGTAAGGCTTTGGCAAGCATCTTGAAGTCTTCGACATACAGGGAAACCTCTCCCCGGCGTGTGCGGAACATATAACCGCTGGCTTGAATGAAATCGCCAAGATCGAAGTAATCACTCAACATTTCCATTCTTTCTTCACCCAAATCATTGATCCGGAAAAATAACTGAACCCGGCCATCGCGATCGTCGATGTGCGCAAAAGCAATTTTTCCCATGGGACGCAGGGCTCGGATGCGACCTGCGAGTGTCACCTGAATGGGGGTGTCATTCCCTTCGGCTTCAGCTTTAGAAAAAGCTTCGATGGCTTCTTTGCTGGTGTGGGTTTGCTCAGCGCGGGTGGGAAAGGGATCCATCCCCTTTTCTTCCATGGCGCGTAGTTTTTCAAGACGGGTTAATTCGAGTTCTGAAAATGATTCTTCTAGCATGATACCTTCCTAAATGAAATTTAAAATAAAAGCCCCGACCATTCAAGACGGGCGGGGCATAATTGACGGGGTGTCAGGTCAACCAATTGAGAGAATTTCTATCTCAAACTCTCCGCCCGGGGCTTCGACCTTAACTTTATCACCAGCTTTTTTATTAAGCAACGCTTTACCCAGTGGGGACTCGTTGGAAATCCGACCAAGGCGCGGGTCTGCTTCGGCAGCGCCGACAATCACATATTCCTCTGGGTCATACCCTTCTTCCTGCACCTTGACCTTGGAGCCAACCTGGATTGAATCGGTATGGTTGGTC
>LGHA01000218.1 GCA_001508595.1 Anaerolineaceae bacterium 46_22
GGCTTCAACAATCTTTACCTTATGTTCTGGGCTAACACGGGCATAAGCTGAAATATCAGTCACCACATCATCCAGGTCTTCAACGCTCATGTCCGCAAGCTGTTTGCCTGTAATGACCAGCTCATTATCATCTTTACCTTCTTCTGAGATCACAATCCCCAAATCTCGGGCAATGTGTAATGCCGTATAAGGATGATCCCCCGTGATCATAACTGGACGAATGCCTGCTGTCCGACATTCTGCGACAGCATCACGCACTTCAGGTCGCGGCGGGTCAATCATGCCTGTGAGACCTATAAAAATCAGGTTGTTCTCTAATTGTTCCTGGTCTGTTTCGGGTACCTCATCAATACAATTCATTGCAACACCCAGCACCCGCATGCCTTCCTTCGCAAGATCATTATTTGCCTCTTCAATACGGGATTGCCAAACGTCATTAATTTCTTCAATATTTCCCTCTGTCCAGACACGATCACAAATACTGAGCAAGCTGTCGACAGCACCTTTTGTGAAAACGATGTATTTGTTTTCCGGGAGTGATTCCAACAAGTATTTATAAGGTCCCTCCTCGAGGTCCTGCGCTCGGTTGAATTCATGGACCGTGGACATACGCTTTCGTTCAGAAGTGAATGGCACTTCCGCAACACGCGGCAAAAGCTGATCTAATTTTTCTTTCCAAAGCCCTAATCTGGCAGATGCAACGACCAGGGCGCCTTCTGTCGGATCACCAATGGTGTGATAGCCATCATTATCATCATTTTCCTGTAATGTGGCATCATTCGCCAATGCACCACCAGCTAACAAGAGGCTGAGATCTCGATTAGGTTCAACAATGGGTGGTTCCTCTTTCTTCAGAGTAGCACCTGTCTTTTCCATCTTTGTTGTCAAATCTATCCTTGTACCAGCGATATCCAAAACCGTCACCGTCATACGGTTCTCTGTGAGGGTGCCGGTCTTATCGGAACAAATGGTCGTGATAGATCCGAGGGTTTCGACGGCGGGCAATTTGCGAATGAGTGCATTGCGCTTGACCATCCGCTGCGCGCCCAGGGCTAAAGCTATTGTGACAACGGCAACAAGGCCTTCCGGAACAGCAGCAACGGCTAATCCAACCGCTGTAAGAAACATTTCATCGAGTTCGCCCCCACGCCATACACCCACGGCAAAGACAATCGCCACAAGAACAAAAGCGGCTATCGCCAGCCATTTTCCCAATTCATCCATCTTCCTTTGGAGGGGTGTTTTTTCGTCGGTGACCTGCTGAAGCATGTCAGCAATATTTCCTAACTCAGTGTTCATCCCCGTTTCAACCACAGCCACTGATCCCCGACCATAGGTGATCGCCGTACCCGCGAAGACCATATTTTTCTGATCGCCTATAGGCAAATTTTCATCTTTAAGTTTTTTATCAGTTTTATCGACAGGTACAGATTCACCGGTTAAGGCCGCTTCTTCAGCTCGAAGGTTGACAGACTCGACCACACGACCGTCCGCGGGGACCCGGTCCCCTGCTTCGAACAGGACGATATCTCCAGGAACAAGGCTGATTGCCTCAACTTCTTTGATCTGACCATCACGTCGAACACGCACTGTCGGCACAGACATCTTCTTTAGGGCGGCAATTGCCTTCTCTGCGCGATATTCCTGGGTAAACCCCAAAATGGCATTCAGAACCACAATGATCAATATCATAATGGCATCGGTTGTTTCACCAAGGAAGAAGGAAATAACAGCCGCAACAATCAGGATGATTACCATGGTATCGGTGAATTGACCCAACAAAACAGACCAAGGGCTGCGCATGCCGCGTTCTTCCAATTCATTGGGGCCATACTGCTCCAATCGTTTTTCAGCCTGCTCGCTGGTCAAGCCATCTTTTGAGGAATTTAGCTCCTCAAAAACCACATCGGTTTCTTTTCTATACCAGGACATAATAGAATTCTCCTTTATTTAACTGAAAGTTCAGCAAAATGAAAATAGGTTCCTCGCTAATTAGTATGGGTAAATGATACTATATAAGAACAAAGATTAGAAACATCCCCAATAAGATACACAAGGAGTTTGTAGTGAACCGGTC
>LGHA01000219.1 GCA_001508595.1 Anaerolineaceae bacterium 46_22
ATGAGCTATGAGTTAATACCCCCCTACCCCCCCCGCAAGCAGGGGGAATCTTGGCTTTCAGCTTTCAGCTTTCAGCTTTTAGCTATGAGCTATCAGCTATCAGCTATCAACTATGAGCTTTCTTCCCCGTCCCCCGTCCCCGGTCTTCTGTCTTCCTGCTACCAACTACAAGCCACCCGCTTTCACCTATCAGCTACGAAGTTTTATTCGTTCCGGTTCGTTTTCTTATGGAACGAATCCCCAAAGGCCAGCTGGACCGACGCAAGTGGAAAGCCTCCTGTCTGCGATGTGTCCTGTAAGTAATTAAAATGGCGGGATGAAAACGCATCCCGCCCTACAAAAGACTATCAGCTATGAGCTATGAGCTATGAGCTATCAGCTACCAACTACCAACTACTCACCACTCACCGATTACCAATTTCATTTATAATGCTCTCATGTTCACATACACTCTTCCAATTACAATTCGTTACCGTGACCTGGACCCCCAAGGGCACGTTAACAATGCGGTTTATCTGACCTATCTCGAATCCGCCCGCATCGGCTACTACCAGCAGGTGGGCATCTACCATCCTGAGGACCGGGTCCTGACCGGCATGGTGGTGGTTCGCAATGAGATCGATTACCTGGCACCGATCCAGCTGGGGACCAGGCTGAAGGTCGGTTTGCGGGTTGAAAAGCTGGGGACCAAATCGATCACCTTCGCCTTCCAGATGGCATCAGAGAAGGATGGGACGCCCCTTGCCCAGGGCAAATCGGTGATGGTGACCTATGATAACGAGAGGGAACAGGGCATCCCCATCCCACCGGCGTGGCGGGAGAAGATCATCCAATATGAAAAGAGCAAAGGCAACCATGAACTTACCTGAGATAAATACCGACGCAATGATCCAGTTTTTGACCGAGCTGCTCAACACCCCCAGCCCGACCGGTTTCACGGAGAAGGCGATCGACCTGTGCGAGGACGTCCTTGCCGATCTGCCCGATGTGGAACGCCGGAGGACAAAGAAGGGCGCCCTGGTAGCAACCATCCCCGGCCAGGATCCGGGCTTGCCCTGGCGGGCGCTGACCGCGCACGTGGACACCCTGGGCGCGATGGTCAAGGAGGTCAAATCCAACGGCCGCTTGAAGCTGACCAAGCTGGGCGGTTTTGCCTGGAACACGGTGGAGGGTGAGGGCGTGACGGTTTTTACCCGCGGCGGCAGTACCGTGCGCGGCGCAATCTTGATGCAGAAGGCATCCTCGCATGTTCACGGTGCGGATGTGAGCAAGACCGAGCGCAAGGATGAGAATATGGAGGTGCGCCTGGACGCCCGCACGACGAATGCGGATGAGACCAGGAATTTTGGGATCAGCGTGGGCGATTTTGTGGCTTTTGACCCGCGGGTGGAGGTTACCAATGGGTTCGTGCGCTCCCGTCACCTGGATGACAAGGCTTGCGTGGCGAACATCATCTTTGCCGTCAGGGCACTGGCCGAGGCGGGTTTGAAGCCCAAAGCGACGACGGTCCTGCACATCAGCAATTACGAAGAGGTCGGGCACGGCGCAGCAGCGGGCATCCCGGAGGAGGTCGGTGAGCTGATCTCGGTGGACATGGCTGCTGTGGGGGATGGGCAGACCTCGGATGAGTTCCATGCCACCCTGTGCGTCAAGGATTCCGGCGGACCCTATCATCACGGGCTCAGCAATCGCTTGCGTGACCTGGCGGATGCGCATGAGATCCCCTACAAGGTGGATATTTACCCCTATTACGGCTCCGACGGCGAGGCATTCTGGCGTGCCGGCGGCGATGTGGCATTGGCGTTGATCGGTCCCGGGGTGGACGCGTCGCATAATTACGAGCGCACCCACACTGAGGCATTGGTCGCCACGACGAAGTGGTGCCTGGCGTATTTGATGAATTAAACTTCAGTTGTAGGGCGGGATGCGGTTTTCATCCCGCCGTTTTTATACATTCAATTAAAACAAATCTGGTCAGACAGGATTGTCATTGAACTCATGCCGATAATGGTGCGGTGAAGATCGCACCGCACCCTTGTATATTAAATATGGTGTATCCTTGAG
>LGHA01000220.1 GCA_001508595.1 Anaerolineaceae bacterium 46_22
TTACGCGTTTTATGGGATTGAACCATCAAAAAAGCATAAAAATGACACAAGACGCCCCACTTTCAAACAGAGCACACCCTTTTTGCAGTAGACTCATTAAAGTGAACAAAAAGTATGTTAAAATTTGAACATTGACATTGCAGCTTTTATCGAAGAATCGGGGTGCTTATGCTGGCACGAGTTTTCTCTTGCGCCGTGATCGGGTTGGACGGCGTCGTTGTTGAAGTAGAAGTGGATACGGGTGGGGGACTTCCGAAGATGGTCATCGTTGGTTTGCCAGATACTGCGGTACAGGAGAGCCGTGAACGTGTTGCATCGGCAGTGAAGAATGCCGGGTTTTATTATCCTCGTAAAAAGCTGACGGTTAACCTGGCACCGGCTTCGGTGCGCAAAGAGGGGCCGGCTTATGACTTGCCGATCGCAGTGGGGGTGTTGATCGCGACCAGCCAGTTAGATCCAGAAGCAGTAGAAGACTCATTGATCATCGGGGAACTTTCGCTGGATGGGAGCGTGCGCCATGTCAAAGGCGTGCTGCCCATGGCTGCGCTTGCTCGTGAAGAGGGTTATAAGCGGGTCATCGTTCCGGAAGTGGATGCACCGGAGGCGGCATTAATTCCAGATATCGAGGTCATCCCGGCACCCACCCTGAACGCGCTGTATGATCACCTGACGGGGATGGTTCCACTGGCACCGGCTAAGGCGCCGCCGCATGACCCGGCAGATGTGTTTGTGGAGACGGACTTCAGCGAGATCAAAGGGCAGGAGCATGTCAAGCGCGCTTTGGAAGTGGCTGCAGCTGGGGGACATAATTTGCTGATGATCGGTCCGCCCGGTGCTGGCAAGACCCTGATGGCGCGTGCCCTGCCGTCGATCTTGCCGACCATGACCATCGATGAACAGCTCGATGTAACGCGCATCTACAGCGTGGCAGATTTGCTGCCCTCAGATGTACCCTTGATTCGAGCGCGACCTTTCCGATCACCGCATCATACCATCAGCCATGCCGGGTTGGTGGGCGGCGGCAACTGGCCGCACCCGGGGGAGATCAGCCTGGCGCATCGGGGGGTGTTGTTCCTGGATGAATTGCCAGAATTCAGTTCCAAGGTACTGGAGGTTTTACGACAACCCCTGGAGGATAAGGTGGTCACCATCAGCCGGGCGCAGGGCTCGCTGACCTTTCCTGCCAATTTCCAGCTGGCTGCTGCGATGAATCCCTGCCCTTGTGGGTACTTTGGGGACCCGGCACGTCCCTGCACCTGCTCATCTTCAGCGGTCACCCGCTACCAGAAGCGCATCTCAGGTCCGCTAATGGACCGGATCGATATTCACATGCAGGTGCCAAGAGTGGAATATCAGAAGCTGCGTGACATGCGCCCGGGGGAATCCTCAGCTGAGGTTCGGGCGAGGGTTGAGGCTGCCCGGCAGCATCAGCGGAACCGCTTTGTGGGCACGGACATCGCCAGCAACGCCGATATGCGGCCGGCACAAATCCGGAAATACTGTGCCCTGGATGATCCCTGCCAGGCACTGATGAAGACGGCCATGCGCCAGCTGCAGCTGACCGCGCGTGCGTATCACCGGGTGCTCAAGCTCTCAAGAACGATAGCAGATTTGGCAGGGTCGGAGGCGATCACCCAGGTGTACCTGGCGGAGGCACTGCAGTACCGGCCGAAGCTGGAGTTGATGTAAAAACGGCAGTTCAAACCGGTAAAAGTTCTCATTGGTGTCCTCAGTGCGCAGCCTCCTTTCTTCGAAGTGTTCTGTAAGGAAAGGAACAACGAGACTGATGCCCTGGGTGTAGGGTTTCCCACAGGTGAGGACACCTGTGGGATCAAAGGACGATGGCGGATTTAGCCGGGTCAGAGGCGATCACCCAGGTGCACCTGGCGGAGGTGCTGCAGTATCAGCCGAAGCTGGATTTGATGTAGCGGTTATTAAATCTGCTATTTTGTCTTGATCGTTATTTAAATATAATGCACACAATTGTTACCCACAAGTGAGGACACCTGTGAGATCAAACGGCGATTGTGGATTTAGCGGGGTCGGTGCCGATCACCCAGG
>LGHA01000043.1 GCA_001508595.1 Anaerolineaceae bacterium 46_22
TTACGCGTTTTATGGGATTGAACCATCAAAAAAGCATAAAAATGACACAAGACGCCCCACTTTCAAACAGAGCACACCCTTTTTGCAGTAGACTCTTTATATTAAATCTTTTATACCCCTTCATACCAATCTCCGCCCGAAACGAGTTAAAGTAAATCCCCGAGATCTGTTGTATATCACCTCGGGGAATTTTTTTTACCTTCGTATCGGGGAAATTCTTATTCCTCCGGGAAGTCCACCTGGGCCGTCATCCCCCAGCGCAGGCTTTCATCACTCTCCAGCAAGCGGATCTTCACCACATAGGTGATATCGCCATAGCGTTCCATGAAGTAATCACTGATCGCGTCCACTTCACCCATGAAGGTCCTATCTGGGAGCGCATCAAACGTAATCATTACCGTCTGCCCCTCCACGATCTTGACGACCTCATTTTCGGTCAGGTCATTGGTCTCCACATACCAAGCCGAATCATCCACCAGGACCACTGCCAACTGCCCGGGCGAGGCCATCGCGCCTTCGGTCAATTCCACTTGAACCACCCGCCCTGAGATTGGCGCAACCAGTTCCGCATCTTTCAGAGCAAGTTCCGCAGCGGCCAATTGGGCGTTTGCCTGATCCAGATTTGCGTTTGCTAATGCCAGATCATCCGAGTCAGGGCCGTTTTCGGTGGCAGCAACCTGATTTTCCGCATACACCACAGCTGCCTGAGAAACGCTCAGCATGGCTTCTGCCTGATCGTATTGATATTGAAGGTCCTCAAAATCCCATTTCGCTTCATCATAAGCCTGCTGGGCTTCCACAACAGCGTCTTCGTAATCCTCCCGAATTGGGCTATCCTCATCAAGGTCTTCATTTTCTGCCAGGTCATCCTGGGCATCTTCCAGATCAGTTTTAGCATCCCTCATTGCAATCCGGGCATCATCCAGGTCTTGCTGGAACTCATTCGTATCCAC
The DNA here is from genome assembly GCA_001508595.1 of Anaerolineaceae bacterium 46_22. GTDB lineage: Bacteria > Chloroflexota > Anaerolineae > Anaerolineales > Anaerolineaceae > Brevifilum. The sequence goes on from LGHA01000043.1 coordinate 954, forward strand.
CTCGTCCCAGGCACGTTCTGCAGCAACCAGGTCCTGATTGGCCTGAACGAGATCCGCATTGGCTTGCGCCGCAACAAGATCGGCAGTTTCGTTCAAATCATCTAACTGCTGTTGTGCTTCCAGCACCATCAGTTCTGCTGAAAGAACTTGTGCTTCCAGGGCTTCCGTATCACCAATCCGAGCCAGAACATCATGTTTTTCAACACGGTCCCCCTCCTGCACGAGCACTTCGTTCACCTGTCCTGAAATTGAGAAACTGAGAGGAATGGAATCAGCGTACACCAAATTGGCTTCAGCGACCACTCCCGGATCAGTTACCGGTGCCAGTTCCACTGGTGAAGAAGCATCGCTCTGGTTAGATCCTGCACATCCTGCCAAGACAAACCCGGAGATTACAAACAACGTCATCATCAAAACTTTTGTCTTTTTCATCTTTTACCTCGAATCAAATTTAAAGAATATTTGCCGATCAAATCGTATTTTTCAATCTTACTCATAAGCCAAAACTTCCCGAATCGTAAGTTTCGCAGCATTGTTGGCAGGAATAATGCTGGCCAGCAGAGATAGCAGGAGTACCATGCCTAACCAGATCAGGAATCCGCTCACGTCAAAGATAAACTCACCTGCCACGCCAAATATTGAACTGTTGACAATATAGGACATCAAATAACTGATCGGGAACGCCAGCAAGCTGCCAAAGAACCAACTAAGCACCCCAATGATCAGCCCCTCCACAATCACCAAGCGCATCACCTGCCAATCCGTCGCGCCAATCGCTCGCATCACACCCGTCTCACGGGTACGTTCCATTACGTTCATCCCCATCGTGCCGGCCAGACTGATGCTGCCAACCAGTGCGGTCAACCCCGACATGATCAGGAGGAAGGTTGTCAGCGTGTCCAGCCCTTCAGTGGCATTCCCCCAGATTTCATCTGTAGCCGTCGAACTCTTCAGCGCATACCCCTCGGTGCGGAAGAAATCATCCAAACGCCTTGCTAAATCTTCTTGCATCCCAGCCCGGGAAATCTCTGGCGATGCAATAATCTGAAAATTAATTGCTTGACCATAATGCCCGGTAATCTCATTTAAGTAATCCAGGGGCACATAAGCGTTGAAAGAATCCGTTCCCAGGAACTGGAAAAATCCAACGATCGTCCAATCCACTTCCCGGCGGTTGACATACAAAGTGATCGTATCACCCACATCCAGGTCAGGATAACGCACTGCAAAGGCTTCATTCAAGACAATGGCGTTTCGATCTCCAGGAAGGATCCATCGGCCTTTCATCATGATCGGTTCAATCAAATCCGACTCAGGCGGCGCACCCGTCATCTCAACGCTCTCTGCGGCTTCACCGTCTTCATTCAACAACTGCGTAATCGCCCTGCCGCGTGGCTCCACGCCTGCCACACCATCCACCGACATCGCCATTCGTTCGATCTCATCAATCCGATAATGGCGGTCGAAATCAATGCTCACATCTGCCAGGATGTAGCGGGAAACCTGATAAGTATAACTCTCCAGGGAAGCCCGAACATTGAAAGTCGAGATGAATACAGCCCCGCCCAAACTGAGCGTAATCAGCGTGAGGATAAAACGCCCTTTTCGCCGGAAGGTGTTGCGCAGGGAAACCAACATCGGCCTGGAAAGCCCTTTGATCTTTTGCAATAGGCGATCGATCCAACGGGTACCAACATCTCCTGCGTCAATGCCTGTAGTGGTAATGGCCTCCTGAACGCTGATATTAGAAGTTTTCAGGATGGGGATAATACCGGCCGCTTGGGGTAAAATCAGCGCAATCACGATCTGCAAAATAACCACCAGGGGGACATAACGCATGCCACCCGAAAGGAAATTCAAACGCATGCCAAGAAAATCGCCCAATTTTGATGAGGCCCAGGCAGAGAGTGGAACGGAGATCACCAAAGCGATCAATCCAAAAACCAGGATCAAAACCATATACATTTTGATGATGTCACTTTTCTTGGCGCCAATGGCTTTCATGATCCCAATATATTGCACTTGCTGCGCAAAGAGCGCAGACATGGAATTGAAGACCAGGAACCCACTCAGAAAAACGGTCAGAAAACCTAATACCGCCAACAAGCCCCCAATTGCCTCAACATAACCCAAATTCGGATGACTCCCTGAATCCAGGATTGTGATCGAAGATACATCCAGTCCGCTCTGCTCCACGTTGCCGACGATTTCATCCGACAGCGTTTTAACTTCATCCTCAGACAATGCAGGGTCCACCCTGACCAGCAAGGTGTCATAAGTCATTTCCTGCTCCAAATACAGCAATGTATCAAATGGAATATAGCCGTAGGAGGGCGAAACAAAGTAAGTATTCCCTGTTGTGCCAATCGTCTGGTCACGAACCTGACCCGTGATCGTTAATTCACGCTCGGTTCCCGACGGCAACTGGATCAGCAGCGAATCCCCTGTTTCGAGTGCGATATCACGATGGATATCTATTAAAATTTCTTCACCCACAGGCATCTGCCCGCTGAGCAGATCAATTTTGTTTATTTTCTGCCCGTCTTCCGGAAGAACTTTGATTACTAAATTTTTCCATTCCCCATCGCCGTTCAACATTTGTACCTGCAACTGCTTTTCGCCATCTGCGGCAGTCACCCCATCCAAACGCCGGACTCGCTCAACCAAATTCTCATCAAAATCCTCTGTGGTGATGCGAATATCCGCGGATTGAATGCTATCATAACCGGCTTGCATATCTTCCATAGTAAGCACATAACCCCCTGTGATCATCCCCACAGCAAACATGCCAACCGCCAGAGAAAGGATCACCAATACAAAGCGGGGGAGGTTGCTCCCCATATCTGCCAGAATTTTTCGCCAACGTGGTTTCATTGGATCATTCCTTCTTCCTGCTTATCATTGATTTCTTTTCCTGACATTTTTCCATGTAGTTGAGCTCGCATCTTTTCAATTAGGTCCGATTGACCGGAGAGCGCTTCCGTAACCCTATTCCAGGGCAGGGTGGCAATAGTCAAAGCGTTATTCTGCGGCCTGACCGTAATATCCTGCAAGGTTGCATCGTTCAAGATGCCGGATCCCGAAAAATAATCCCCGGGAGAAAGCAACGTAACCTTCTTGTGATTGGAAGAACCCCGGGCAGAAAGGCTCACCTGGCCGTGTTCAATGAAGACCAACTGGTTCGAGAGTACCCCCGTCATATCAAGGGGCTCACCGCCAGAAACAGAACGCCTCTCCAATGAAGGGCCGAGTTCTCGCAAAACGGGGTGTGGCAGCCAGGACAGCGTATGGGCTAATACAGGATCAATGACTTCCCCATCGGAAATCAACACGGTCCGGGATAACCTGCTTTCGATCTCGGGGTCATGCGTGATCATGATGATCGTACGCCCTTCCCCCGTCAGGGAATCAAATTTTTCATACACGGAATCCGCTGTTTTCGCGTCCAGGTTACCCGTTGGCTCGTCCGCCACAATGATCGGTGGATCGTTCGCCATGGCCCTGGCGATTGCCGCGCTCTGCTGTTGGCCACCTGAGACCGAACCGGGGAGTTTGTGCGCTTCTTTTTCAAGTCCCACGAGGGCTAGCAATTCCATTCCCCGTTCAACCCGGCTGTCAGGCTCATATTTATTGCAAAAATCCATCGGCAACAACACATTTTCTAACAAGGTGAGCATCGGCAATAATTGAAAAAACTGAAAGACCACACCAAGATTCAAACCACGCCAACGGGCCTGGTCGCTTTCCTTCATCGCATGGATATCCAGGCCACCCACAAGGACTTTCCCTCCTGTGGGCCGGTCAATACCTGTGATCATGTTCACTAAGGTTGATTTTCCGCTGCCGGATTTACCGATCACACCGACAAATTCGCTTTCATAAAAATTAAGATTGATATCCTTAAGCGCTGTGAAGGATCCCGCGGCGTTGACATATGTTTTGGAAATATGCGAAAGTTCGATCAGCGGTTTGCGATCATCTTCCGCTGCATTGTAGTTAGCTTCCATGGACTGCTCCAGTATCACTGACGATTTGACCGTCAGCCAGTTCTATAACTCGTTCCACACGACGGGACAGGGTCCGGTCATGGGAAACCATCAGGATGGTTTTACCCTGGTCAATTAATCGATTGAATATGGCAAAGATCGTTTCCGAGGTGGCAGAATCCAGACGCCCCGTAGGTTCATCCGCCAGGATAACTGCCGGATCATTTGCCAGAGCCCGGGCAATGGCTACCCGCTGCTTTTGCCCCCCGGAGATATAAGCCGGCGGTTTGTGAGCATGCTCAGCCAGCTCCACGCTTTCCAACAATTCCATCGCCTTCTTTTCTGATTTTCCCTGTTGATATTTGCCACAAAAATCCATCGCCAGGGTGATATTATCTCGCAAAGAAAGCATAGGGAGTAAATTAAAGGACTGATAAATCACACCCAGGTTTAGCCCTCTCCATTGGGCCAGGCCATCCTCATTCAATTCCTGGACCTCTGTTCCATTCACATTCACCCAGCCCGATGTGATCTTGTCAACGCCGCTGATCATGTTGATCAGTGTCGTTTTGCCCGCACCTGACTTCCCGATTACGCCAATATATTCACCGGGATAAACCGTTAGATCAATTGCTTTTAACGCATCCAATGGACCAGCGTTGGTCTCATAGGTTTTAACTAACGCTTCAATCCTGATCAGAGGTTGATTTTCTTTAGAATTATTTGTTTGCATTTCGATTATTCTTGCCTCACTGACCTCTATTGATTAATGGATGAATTGATTGTATAATGAACATGTCGTTCATAATTACACATTATGTTCATCATTATATTCTCCAGAAGGAAATTGTCAAGATCGACTTCAAGGTTTATGTTCATTTTTGCACAGATGTTCATTTAGGAGGTTCGTATGGACACCAACCCACTTGACCGCCGTGTCAGACGCACCCGGCATGCACTGGAACAAGCGCTCATCAGCTTGATCCTGGAAAAAGGCTATGACGCCGTTACAATCGAAGATATTACTAACCGGGCCGATTTGGGAAGGACAACCTTCTACCTGCATTTTAAGGACAAAGAAGATCTCCTTATGCAGACCATCGACTCGATCGCCGAAGACTTCCTTGAACATCACGAAGCTGTTCTGGGCCAATTCGAGAGTCCCGAAAGCGCGATTAACAAACTCAAACTCAATATGGATAGACGCGTCATCTACCAAATTTTCCTGCACGCGCATGATAATGCAGATCTGTATAAAGTCATGCTCCGGGGAGAAGGCGGCATAAAGGCATCCCGGAGATTGGTTGACCTCATCAAAGATGAAACAATCAAGCGCCTGAAAAATATTAAAGAATTAGAAATCGATGTCCCCATAGAAGTCATATCCGTGTTCTTTGCTGGCACCCTTGTGGAGTTGATTAAGTGGTGGCTGGAGGAAGAACAACCCTATGAAATTGAAGAAATGGTGAAGTATTTTCAGCAAATGTTCATTTTAGGTGCGCGTGACACCCTCAAACTGGGTGAGTTTATGGGAAGCGATCTGGCAAACCCATCTGATCTCACCACGTGACACCCTGTTTAGTCCGGTCATTATGCTTATTCGTAATCTAAGAGGTATAATAAGATGTGTTTTATCTTAGTTATATAATTAAAAATTAAAGTGTTTTCTTATATCTATAGGATCATTTACTGGAGGATGATATGAATAAAAAAACTGTGTCCCTACTGGGTGTGCTTAGTGTCATATTGTTTCTTTTGAGTGCCTGTAGCACCACCAGCACGGGCGATGTTGACCTGGAAGCCACAGCCAATGCAATTGCCGCCGCGACGCTGACGGCCGAAGCAGCCAATGACGCGGCAATTGATGCCGCTGTGCAAGCAACGATGACCGCAGTTGCGCCTCAATCGACGCCGGTTGTTGTTTATGAACTTACCGAAGAAGAACTGGCCGACCTGATTGATCAGGCCGTCACAGAGGCTATCGCCGCTTCGGAAGAAGCTGCCGCCCAAACGGTGACTGCCACTGCCGATACGACAGTGACTGAACAGGAAGCTGCCGATATCACCTACGTGGTCGTGACCGCAGGGGAGGCCCTGGATTATGCGAACGAATTGGTCGCATATTATTACAGCCTCTATGATGGGGCCATTGTTGATGAAGCCGTTGCATCATTGAATGAGATTGAGGCCGAGTTGGAGGCGATCAATACCAATTTGCAGGATATTGAAGATATCCTTAATCAGGGGCTTGATGCTGTCAACGTTACGATCGACGAACTCAACCAGACGGCTGCCGATCTGAGCGAACGGGCTGACACGGCCCAGGATCAGGCGCAGACCTGGATGGCTGATTTTTCCAGCGCCCAGCAGGCTCGCGAAGAGACTTTGCTGGCGATGGCGCCGAATGTTGAGGCGAACGACCGCTCTGAGATGGTGGACCTGGTGAATGGGTTTGCGGGTGATCTCCAGAAAGGCCTGGCCGATGGAGTCCTGACCTATCAGGAGAAAGTGGCGATTGCCCAAAGCGGTACGAATGCCCGTGCGGCGCTGGAAAAATTTGGCGGCGGGCAGTTAGGGGAGTGGAACTTAAATATTGAGTCCCTGCTTGGGAATGTGGCCCGCGGTGACCTGACCACGCTTCGAACTGGCTTTGCGAACTTCTCGGCCAGTTTGCCGGCCTTGGAATCGCGACGGTAAGCTGACTTGTTGGTATTGGGCCATCCAGAGGACTTCTGGATGGCCTTTTTTTATGGGATGACTATCCTGACCTGTTTCATTTTCAGCGTTTCATTTTCCCTTCTCTTTCATCAAATTCATGTATTGAACAATTGCAGCCTCATAACGCTCTTGGACGTCTTCGGGCATCGTATCTACAAATTCGGTGAGTAGTGTGATTTCGGAATACGACCTGTATATCTCTTTTGAAGTGCTGATATCATGCTCGGTGAATTCCAATAGTGTTCCTGTGGTTGAATCAAAACGATAGAACAGCATAAACCCGTTCACCGGTTCGGGAAGCCAATCCATTTCATAAGGCTCACCCCGGACCTCTGTTTTGAGTTCAATTTGATATTCTATACTGTTTTGTCCAGAGACATACCCGGCTCTCAGTTCGTGTTCATGCCCTCGAATTTCTCCAAAAAGGCGGATGATCTTCCCCAGCTTGCTTTCGAGCTTCACTGGATTGGCAGGGGTATCTTCGGTTTCCGGGGGTGTGGCGTTGGCGAAGACTTCTGTCAGATCCCGCTCCAAAATGGTCAGGTCGCCGGGGCTAACGAAGTGGACTTCCACCTGTGCAACACCAACATTGGCAGGGATTACGACGCTGACATCGTGGCGGATATCGCCATGGCGGAAGATGGCGCACCCTGTCCGCAATTTGACGGGCACCTGCAAGCCAAACGGGGTGTAGAAGTTGGCAACATCTTTAAGCTCGGCACTCGCTACACGGACGCCCTGGGTGCAAGCTTCCTCAATCAAGACGGGAAACCGCAGCCGATCATCATGGGTTCCTACGGCATCGGTGTGGGACGGCTGCTGGCATGCGTGGCGGAAGAATACCACGATGACGACGGCCTGATCTGGCCGGTGACCGTCGCACCTTACCCCATCCACCTGGTGGTGCTGCCCAGCAAAGACGGGGAGGCTGAAGCGGCAGGGGATGAACTCTACCAGGCATTATGCGAGGCAGGGCTGGAGCCGCTGTATGACGATCGCGATGAGCGCGCCGGTGTCAAATTTAACGACGCCGACCTGATCGGTCTGCCGCTGCGCATTACCGTTTCATCCCGTTCGTTACAAAACGGGGGTTTTGAATTCAAACGCCGGGATAAAGATGCACGCTGGATCGTCCCCGAGTCGGAGGGAATGATTGTCATCAAGGGTGAAATGATGAAATTGCATCAAGAGATTCAATCCCGATTTAATTCATGATGCCCTATCTTACCCATGGAATGATTAACATCTTTGACAACGAAATCGTAGGGGCAATAAAAGGTTCGCCCAATTCCTGAGGAGCGCGGTATGGTTGGTGAGGATCCCAAATATTGATGTGGAGGAACCAATCGTCTTTCTTCCCATTTCTATTGATCCAATCTATAGCCACATCAGTAATTTCGTCACCCAATTCCAGCC
>LGHA01000221.1 GCA_001508595.1 Anaerolineaceae bacterium 46_22
GTACTGACGGTCACATCCATTTCCGTAAAACAGCCCATTCCAAACCTGGTGCTTTCCAACAGCATCCGTGCTGCAACCATTGGGTTAACCAAAACCCTGGCTTTAGAACTTGGCGAGGAAGGCATTCGCTTTAATTCCATCCTACCCTCCTGGACAAATACTGAACGCGTCAAAAGCTTGCTCTCAGATCGCGCTGAGCGCAAAGGCACCAGCCTCAAAGATGAAATCCGGGTGCAGAATGAACAAAGCCCGCTGGGACGCATGGCAAAGCCTGAGGAATTTGGCAAAGCTGCTGCCTTCTTGCTTTCACCTGCCGCATCCTACATCACCGGAGTCATGCTGAGTGTGGACGGCGGCACTTATAAGGGCCTTTTGTGAGCAAATTAAACTCAAAACAGGAAAGCCTGCAACGGCGGATTGAGCGCATCCTCCCTACCGTTGTCAAACCCGGCCGCTATGTGGGCGGCGAGCTTAACCAGGTTCACAAACCCTGGGATTCGGTTCGCACGCACTTTGCCCTCGTTTTCCCAGATATTTATGACCTGGGCCAATCCAATTTAGGCATCGCATTGCTGTATGATATTCTTAATAAGCGTGCGGATGTTGCGGCAGAGCGCGCCTTCGCCCCCTGGATCGATATGGAAGCAGTGATGCGTGAAAAGGGCATCCCCCTTTTCAGCCTTGAAAACAAGCGCCCCTTATCCGATTTTGACATTATCGGTTTCAGTTTGCCCTACGAGACAGTTTACACCAATTTTATTAATTTACTCGATCTCTCAAATCTCCCAATTTTCCGCAAGGATCGTACCGATGAAATGCCCCTGGTGATTGCTGGCGGCCAGGCAATCTACAATCCCGAACCCGTCGCCCCCTTTGTGGACGCATTCGTGCTCGGTGAGGGTGAAGAGGCTGTGCTGGACGTGGTCAATACATACCAGGCATGGGAAGATCAGGGCGGTTCACGGGAAGACCTGCTGATTCGCCTTGCTGAGGTTCCCGGCGTCTATGTCCCAAGCCTATACGAAATCAACTACCAGGAAGACGGCCGTATTGCCAGCATTCAGCCAACACATCCCAGTGCGTCCATCCCGATTGACAAACGCATCATGGCAGAATTACTCCCACCCCTGACTCATTTCCTGGTTCCCAACGTGGAAGTGGTTCAGGAACGTGTCAGCGTTGAGATCATGCGCGGATGCACTCGCGGCTGCCGTTTTTGCCACGCCGGGATGGTCAACCGTCCGATTCGCGAGCGGTCTGTGGACGACATTCTTGATACCCTGCGTGAAGGCATCAGGCAAACAGGCTATGAAGAAGTCAGCCTGCTGTCCCTGTCCTCTTCAGATTATTCGCAGATCATTCCCCTGATCAACGGATTGGGTGATTTACTGCGAGAACAGCAGGTCAACATCACCCTACCCTCCTTGCGAATCGAGTCCTTTTCCGGTGAGATCATGGACGCACTTCAAGATCTCTCCCCTGGCGGCGGTTTTACCCTGGCACCGGAAGCCGGCACGGAGCGCATGCGCAATATCATCAACAAACCGATCAGCGATGCTGAATTTTTCGACACCGTGCGTGCCATCTTTGAACACGGTTGGAACACCATTAAATTGTATTTTATGATCGGTCATCCCCAGGAAACCCTCGAAGATGTGGCAGCGATCGCTGAGCTTGCCAAAGAGACATTACAAATCGGACGCAGGATTGTCGGCGGTCGTGCCCGGATACACCTTGGGGTTAGCACCTTCATCCCCAAACCCCACACGCCGTTTCAATGGGCTGCCTTCGATGACCCCCTCAGCATCCAGGAAAAGATATCCCTCCTTCACGATCGACTTCACGGCAGCAAGGTCAAAATGACATGGAACGATCCAATGGCATCACAGCATGAAGCCTGGCTTTCCCGTGGGGATCGCCGGCGCAAGAGACCTCGATGAAGTGCTGCCCTGGGATCACATCAACGCCGGTGTGAAGAAAAGCTTCTTAAAGCGCGATTACGAATGGAGTTTGGAAGGAAAGATCCGTCCCGACTGCCGCCAGCAGTGTTACAGCTGCGGCATCCTGAGCAGCTTCAGTGAATTACGATTAGCCCACCCGGATGGTGGATGGAAGTGTCCCTGAGATGAACCCACAAGAAGATATCACCCGCATTCGTGTTTTATATACCAAAGGCGAAAGCTTACGGTTCACAGGGCACCTGGATATGCAGCGCCTATGGGAACGCCTGCTCAGGCGCAGCGGTTTGCCAGTGCGCTATTCACAGGGTTTTCACCCGCGTGCACGCCTGAACCTGGCATCCGCACTGCCCCTGGGCTTTGTCAGCCAATCAGAGCTGCTTGATTTTTGGATGAATGAGCCCTTGCCAATCAACGAGATTCATGCCAGGTTGAGCGAAGCCGCGCCTCCAGGCTTGGAAATTATAGAAGTGTCACAGGCAGCCTTAAGCGAGGATGCGTTACAGGTGCAAATGGCTGCCAGTGAATTCGAAGTCGAATTTTTCGATCCACAAGACGCAGAAGCGCTGAATAAGAAGGTGGGTGACTTCCTGGCACAGGATACGATCATGCGCAGACGCCGCAAGAAGGTTTATGACTTGCGCCCCCTGGTTTTAGATATCAATGTGATTGATCGTGATAATGGTGACCCTAGCCTCCAGATGAAATTAAAAGCAGAAGAAGGCGCCACTGGCCGTCCCGATGAAGTTCTGGACGAAATGGGGTTTGAAAACACAGAATACCTGGTTTGCAGAACAGCGTTAATCTTGACTGATAACACCCCTTCTATTTAAGGAGCGTCTTTTCACCCCTTCCCTTTAGGGAGGGGGCAGGGGGTAGGTGATCATTGGATTTTTCAAATGACTAGATGAGTTTAGATAATGTTGTGTGTTTCAGTCAAAACACAAATCAATTATTGACTTCTAAAACCCATCTCTTACCTAACCCTAAATCCCTTCCCTAAAAGGAAGGGACTTAAAACCCCTTCCCTTTAGGGAGGGGGCAGGGGGTAGGTGATCATTGGATTTTTCAAATGACTAGATGAGTTTGGATAATGTTGATTGTTTACAATGTAGCTCAAAATAACTTTCAGTCTCGCAAGCAGTAATTTTTCATCATGTTAATTCTATCTCTTACCTAACCCTAAATCCCTTCCCTGAAGGGAAGGGACTTTAAGAACCCCTTCCCTTTAGGGAGGGGGCCGGGGGGTAGGCTGTTTCGTAGGGTGGCATAACAACTTATCTTGTGGCTAAAGATTAAAAAACGGTGGGTTGGCACAGGAGGTGTTTTTATTTCAATTTGAATTTGCCATATCAAACCTGCGAAGGCGTATTTTTATAGGCCAACCCACCCTACAAAAGAAAAACTCCCTTCCCTTTAGGGAGGGGGCAGGGGGTAGGTGATCATTGGATTTTTCAAATGACTAGATGAGTTTAGATAATGTTGATTGTTTCAGTCAAAACACAAATCAATTATTGACTTCTAAAACCCATCTCTTACCTAACCCTAAATCCCTTCCCTGAAGGGAAGGGACTTTAAGAACCCCTTCCCTTTAGGGAGGGGGCAGGGGGTAGGTTGTTTCGTAGGGTGGCACAACAACTTATCTTGTGGCTAAAGATTAAAAAACGGTGGGTTGGCACAGGATGTGCTTTTATTTCAATTTGAATTTGCCATATCAAACCTGCGAAGGCGGATTTTTATAGGCCAACCCACCCTACGAAAAATTTATTCTTGGGTATAAT
>LGHA01000222.1 GCA_001508595.1 Anaerolineaceae bacterium 46_22
TCAGGACATGTGGAAAATTTTCACGATCCTTTGGTGGAATGCCGGAAATGCCGCCGCAGATTTCGCCTGGATCATCTGCCCGAGGGAAGCACCCGGTGCCCGGAATGCCAGGGAGAGCTGGGACAACCCCGGCAGTTCAACCTGATGTTCAAAACCTTTTTGGGATCCACGGAAGAAGGCGCACAGGAAATTTACCTGAGACCCGAAACCGCCCAGGGTATTTTTGTGAATTTTGATAATGTCGTGTCATCCAACCGGGTAAAACTCCCTTTTGGGATTGCCCAATTGGGAAAAGCTTTCCGGAATGAGATTACAACAGGCAATTTTATCTTCAGGACCCGTGAATTTGAACAGATGGAAATGGAATATTTTATCCGCACCGGCGAAAACACCCAGTGGCTTGAATACTGGGCTCAGGAGCGGTTGAACTGGTTTAAATCCCTGGGAATTACACCGGAAAAACTCCGCCTGAGAGCCCACGAAGAAGATGAACTAGCCCACTATTCCACGGCCTGTTACGACGTGGAATATGAGTTTCCGTACGGATTTTCCGAGCTGGAAGGTATTGCGGACCGCGGAACTTACGATCTGACCCAGCACATAAATCTCAGCGGGAAAAAACTCCATTATGTAGATCAGGATAACCGGGGACAGAAAATCATTCCTGCCGTGGTTGAAACATCTGCGGGCGTGGACCGCACCGTTTTGACTCTCCTGGCAGATGCCTATTGGGAAGATGAAGAAAATGACCGTGTGGTATTGCGCCTCCATCCGTCCGTTGCACCGTTTAAGGTTGCCATTTTTCCCCTCTTCAACAAAGAAGGAATGCCTGATGTTGCCCGGAAACTCTATGAAGGACTCCGGTTTAAATTCGCCGCATTCTATGATACGGGTGGATCCATCGGAAAACGGTACCGCCGCCAGGACGAGGCCGGAACGCCCTTTTGCATTACCGTTGACCACCAAACCCTGGAAGATCGCACTGTAACCCTCCGGGATCGCGATTCACTGGAACAAATCCGTGTTTCTCTGGATCAGGTTGAGCAGGTACTGGAAGAGAAAATTGGCATGAGGAGATGATAATTACGAAGGTACGAAGGTACAAAGAGGTGAGGAGAGACAAAATCCGCCTTGTCTCCAATGTTAAGTAACAGAAAAAACAGATGGAGATCATAATCATCCCAATGCCTCTGTCACATAGGAATGCATTCCATTGAAAAAGTTTAAACAGTTTGGTTTTTTTGTAAGTGTATGTCTCCTGGCTACAAGTGGGCAGGCTCAGGATTCCCTGTTTTGGAAAATACAATCCATGATTGATTCGGTTTCAATAGAGAACATTGAGGCACACATTCGGAACCTTGAATATGCCGGTGGCCATGAAAGCCGTGTAACATTCACACCAGGGAAAGACAGCGCCAGGGTTTATATCGCGGATTATCTGATTCATAATACACAGGTTGATTCTGTTGCACTTGATACCTTTTATGTGAAACATGCCAGGGAGCCTTATAATACATATCCGTTGATGAATGTGGAAGCCTGGATTAAAGGAACGGGTGATCCGAACCGGTATGTTCTTTTGGGAGCACACTATGATGCCTCTGCCAGCAGGATGGGGAGCACTGCTTGGGAAAATCATTGGGACACGCTGAAAGCTCCCGGAGCCGATGATAACGCAACCGGCGTGGCCGCTATTCTGGAAATCGCCCGGATTCTCTCCGATTCCACCTTTCATTTTTCCGAAGAGTATGGCATCGTTCTGGTTGCCTTCGCCGCTGAAGAATCCAACCCTACCTTTGGATCGGGGCACCATGGGAGTTATCGTTTTGCATTAATAGCCAGGGAAAAAGAACACACAATCCTCGGTGCTGTCTCTATCGATATGATTGGTTACAATGCACAATATGATTATACAGCGATTGTGTCCAATAACAACTCTGAATGGCTTGGGATCCGTTCGGCGGAAATTAATGAAATGTATGATATTGGACTCATTATGAATGATCCTCCCTATCCCTATGCCACCTACAGCGATCATGAC
>LGHA01000223.1 GCA_001508595.1 Anaerolineaceae bacterium 46_22
TGTATAATCAACGTCAATCTCAGGCTTGACCGCCATTGGCTGAGAAAGGAAAACCATGCTAAAGGACCTTATCCTAAAGGCTAAAGACATCCTTGAAGAAACCCATCCCTCTGACCAGGACCTTGCAGAGATTGAGAATGGACTCAGCGCTTATCTCGAAGCGATAGCAACGGAACGTATTTCAGAGCCAGTTGGTTTTGAAGAGCTTGAACATGCCAACCGGTTGCTGCGAGAAGTTAGACGTGAGCGTTCTCGACGCCTTGCCGAAACCCAGTCTCAGGAAAGACCAGCAGCAAAACCATCCACCGAAAAAGAAACAACCGCACCTCAAAAAGAAAGGGTCAACGTCTCACCTCAACTTGGGGAAGATGATGCCTATGACCCCCTCAAAAAATTCCTCAGCTCCAGCCATGACCCCGAGGCAGAAGAACTCATGGATACTGCAGAAGAGGCATTTTATGGCGGCAATTATCAAAAAGCGATCCCGCTCTTTGAGAAAGTCCTACAAATTGAACCGGGTTGGAATCGGGCTCAAGAACACCACGATGAAGCAGAAGAGTTCTTGCGCACCGGAAATATCCCATCGGTTGCCCTGCCGCCTGAAGCTGGCAAAGCATACGGAAAAGCGCAATCAGCCGCCCGGGTTTTTCGTTATCAAACAGCCCTGGATTATTTAGATGAAGCCTTTGATAACCTGAGAGAAGCTGGCATCAACCGCTGGCGTGAAGGTGAAGACCTGCGCCAGGATCTTGAAAACCAGATGCAAGCTCATGAGGTTTACCAAGAAGGTCTCTCCTTGCTCAACCAGGGTGACATTCAAGGCGGTCTCTCGAAAATTCAAACAGCAGCCAGTGCGGTAGCCCTCCCAGAGTACGTGGACAAAGCCAGTGAGATCCGTGAAGACCTTTCGACATTAAACGAAATAGCAGATATCGTCAACCTGAGCGGCAACATCCCACCCATGAAATTGGCTGATTCCAGAGTAAAGCTGGATCGGCTGTCTGTGAAGTACGGTGAAATCCCCCAGATTTCTCGTTTGCGAAATCGAATGGAAATCATCCTCCCTGCCGTGACAGCTGCTGTCATTGAAAGTGTCCAGCGGAATAAACGAAAGGGTGAATCTGCCAGTACACTTGGGGCTGCAAAAGAAGCCTATTCCCAGGCAGAAGAACAGCTGGATGTCCTTCAATCGCTTCAGCCTGACCATCCCCAAAGCCAATCGCTTCGGTCTTCTAATAAAGACTCGTTGCAGGAAATCACAAAGCTTGAAGACAGCTTGCAAAGAGCCAACCAATCTCTAAATTCAGAAAATCGATTTTTCCCACGAACTGCCTTCACGATAAGCAAAGCTGTCCGCACCCGTTTCCCTGAAGATCCTGAAGTGCTTGACCTAAAACATCGGCTGCGCTGGTACCCCATCACCCTTTACGGCGGCGGTATTCTGGCAGGCATCCTGATCCTGGTCTTATTATGGTTCGGTGGGCGGGGGATTGCAGGCCTAGTGCGTCAGCGGCAGCTGGCATTAACGCCTTCACCAACGGCAACCGGCACCGTCACACCGACACCGACGATTACGCCAACTTCAACGGTGACACCAACACCCACACCCGAGCGCTCACCCACACCGGTTTATTCGCCAACCGCAACACCGGTGATTACCGGAACCGTGCTGCGCACGTTGTTTGCAAGAGAAGGTTGTTATGAATCTTACCGGGCTGTTGGACGCATTCCAGAGAGCGCCGTCGTCTCTTTGATTGCCATCCCAAACCGTGTGTTTGACAATTTGAACCGCGAGTGTGTTCTGGTGGAATATCGGACGGAAGATCGGGCAATCATCGGCTATGTCCCCCTTGTTGATATGAGTATCCCGTAATAGATAAATGAGTCTACTGCAAAAAGGGTGTGCTCTGTTTGAAAGTGAGGCGTCTTGTGTCATTTTTATGCTTTTTTGATGGTTCAATCCCATAAAACGCGTAAAATCCGATATATTTGTGGGGAATCAGATTAGCTATTTCCCAGA
>LGHA01000224.1 GCA_001508595.1 Anaerolineaceae bacterium 46_22
ATTTCATGGTGCACCGAATGCCGGGAACGTTTTGAAGACAATCAAGATGTTCCTATTGAATCCCGGCAAACGCCTTTTATCAACCTGCCAATTTCAGCGACGGAAGACCGTGTAGTCGGCACGCTGGATATTGAAAGGGCGATTCAAAAAGGGGAACGCCATTTTGAACCCGGTGTACTGGCATCTGCCAACCGGGGGCTCTTATACATCGACGAGGTAAACCTGTTAGATGACCATGTTGTGGACGTTCTGCTTGATTCCGCTGCTATGGGGATGAATATCGTTGAACGAGAGGGGATCTCCTTTGCACACCCAGCTCGTTTCATCCTGGTAGGTACAATGAACCCTGAAGAGGGGGACCTGCGCCCGCAGTTGTTAGATCGTTTTGCACTCTCTGTTGAAATTCACGGCATTTTAGAACCCCGCCAGCGCGTTCAGATCATGGAGCGCAACCTGGCTTTTGAAGCCAACCCGGAAGCCTTCCGAAATGAATGGCTCCCCATGGAACAGGAACTTTCAGAAAAGATTGCCCAGGCGCGAAACCTGGTTGACCGCGTCCGGTATACCAGCCGTGACCTGCTGGTGATTGCAGACCTGACAGCCAAAATGCAGGTGGACGGTCACCGTGCAGACCTTGTGATTCTCAAAGCTGCCCGTGCGCATGCGGCATTTGAAGGCCGAGAGAATATCAACCCGCGTGATATCGCCCTGGCTGCAGAGCTTGCATTGCCCCATCGCGTCAAAGCCGGTCCCTTCAGGCACTCCGAAATGGGTGTCACGCAGCTTGAAGAGCAGATTGAGCAGCTCAAAGGTGCCGCCTCGGAAGGTGCACCCGCACCTGAAAAGGACCAGGATGCCTCAGAAGAGGAATCGGCTCAAAAAAAAAGTCAGGCACCCCCCATATCGAGATTAGCGACGAATCCGTTGGACCCGAGTCCGTAGAACCTTCACGACAGGATATCTTCCAGGACGCAACAGCGCATTGGTGGGATGGCGGTCAGAAGGTTCAACCCGGTGACACCTTTGAACCGCGTCGCCTTGACACCCCCCTTGACGATATGATGCGAAAACAAAGCGGCCGCCGGTCGCAAACACAAACCGACCGCAAACGCGGACGGTATATTCAATCGCGCCCGGCAAATGGCAACCCGGAAGACCTGGCATTTGATGCTACAATCCGGGCTGCTGCGCCCTTCCAGAAAGCACGGGAGCACATTCGTGAGGAAGAAGATATCGCTTTTTCTGTCCGCAGGGAGGATTATCAGCGCAAAGTCCGTGTACGTCGGGCGTCCAACCTGATATTGTTCCTGGTCGATGCTTCCTGGTCGATGGCAGTAGCAGAACGCATGGCAGCCACAAAAGGGGCAATCCTTTCCCTACTGACCGATGCTTACCAGCGGCGCGATCGTGTCGGATTAATTGTCTTTCAGAAGGATCGCGCAACCCTGGTACTACCCCCAACAAATTCCGTTTTGCTAGCACAGCGCGCCCTTGCCGATATCCCTGTCGGCGGTAAAACGCCCTTGAGCGCTGGCTTAACCACGGCTTACCAGGTGTTGAAGCGAGAAAAAACCCTTCACCCAGATGTGCTGCCGCTGTTGATCATTCTTACAGATGGTGCCGGCAATGTTTCTATGGAAGGGGGATCTCCCCAGGCTGAAGCTCACAAAATGGCTGACCAGATCGCAAGCGAGGATATTCGCACCGTCGTCATCAATATGGAACATGAGGCATTTGACCAGGGTCTGGCACAAGCCCTTGCTGAACATTTGGACGCACCTTGCTATACCCTGGCTGACTTACGCAGTGAGACACTGTACCGGGCTGTACAAAATGAAATTTATGCCGGTCCGGGAGCAGGGAAAGAAGTGCAGCGAAAGGGTGATGGTAAGAAGTAGTGGAATCCCTTTGGGGAAGTTCACAGGTCATCTGTGCTTTAAAAAATCCTCTGTGAGCGGATTTTCCATGGAGGGTCAAGTTTTGATGGATTTTTAGACCACAACCAACATTATTGCCAATCGATTACTGTAGCCTACAAATATAAACCCTGGATTCCTGATAAAATTAAGGATAGGCGTGGAAGGATTCAGATATGAAAGAAAAGGACGTCATCCCAAGAATTGAACTGCTTTTAGATGAGATCGACGCGGTTATCTCGGCGTTGAACGAAGAAGGTGCCAGGCTGTTCTCAGAAGGCAAGTACGACCAGGCGCGTGCACTGCTGAACAAGGTGGAGGGGATCACCGGCTTCCGGGGGAAGGTGCTGTGCCTGAAGGATGACTGGAAGTCACTGCGGGTGCCTGCGGTGGTCAAGGGCACCCTGAAAGATAAGGGTGATGCGGGGGCGCGGGTAAGATCCAATCCGCTGAAACCAGGGTTGAAGACGCCGCCCGATGCCTTCCGCTACCCGATTTTGGAAGCCCTGGACCGGTTGGAGGGTGCCGGGCGAGTGCGGGATGTGTTTCGGATCGTGGAGGAGATCATGGCAGACCAGCTGAACATCTACGATTACCAGCCGCTGCCCTCCGACCCGAACTCTGTGCGCTGGAAGAACACCGTCTCATGGGAGCGGTATAACATGGTGCAGGACGGTTTGCTCTCGGATGATTCGCTGCGCGGCGTGTGGGAGATCACCGATGCAGGGAGGCAGGCGTTGAAGCATGCCAAGAATAATCCGGATATGCAAAGGAAGTTGTTTGGGGGGGAATAGCTGGTAGCTGGTAGTTTGTAGCTGATAGGTCATAGCTGATAGCTGATAGCTGAAAGCAATGAAAATGAAGGTCAAGTTTGGTCGCCCCGACGACCCATGTGACAATCTTTTCGTTACTTCGAGATTGCTTCTCTGCGATCGCAATGACAAAAGCATATTGCCGCCTCTTATGTGGTATCATCTGCTGCCAATTGGCTTCCTACTTACCTGAAAACCTGGAAAGGCTCTACAACTTGAATTAAAACCTGTTTTCCTTGATAATAGTTATAAGGAAATGTTGAACATTTCACACCATACATTCAATTGATGGTGGGAAGGACGGAAAAAAGATATGCGGACCAGAATTTTATTGATCTCCATCTTTGCCCTGATCATTTTCTCTGCCGGGA
>LGHA01000044.1 GCA_001508595.1 Anaerolineaceae bacterium 46_22
TGGTGCCCTTGAATAATTTGGGTGAAGAAATGACACCCTGTATTATCACAGTAGAAGTTGTCCTAGAGGAGTAATTTTTTCAATGCCTGAAATAACAATTCGATCTATTGAACCTGAAGATGTTGAGAGTTTACAGGAATTTGACCATGGTTATTACACGGATTTTGTTTGGCAAATGAGTTTGGATTTAAATAATGATCGGATGCGAACAACTTTTCAGAGGGTGCGATTACCGAGGCAGGTATTCGTTTCTTATCCCCGTAAACGCAAATTGATCTTTCAGGAAATGGATGATGTTGAAGCCGTACTTGTAGCAGTTTTTGATGGGCGTCCCGTAGGATATGTCAAAATTTCTTCCAGCAAAAACTTGGGTGTTGCCAGAGTTTCAGACATTGTTGTTTCGTCTCCGATACGCCGGCAGGGGATCGCAAGCGGCTTAATGGTAGCATCGATGGATCTATGCACAAATCGAAGATTCCACACACTTATTTTAGAAGTTCAATCGAAAAATGACCCCGCAATAAGGATGGCGAACAAACTTGGATTCAATTTCTGTGGATTCCAGGATCATTATTTCCCGAACCAGGAATTGGCTTTGTTCTTCAGTCGGTTCACGCGGTAATTATTAGTAGGTAGGCTCAATGATTTTTGGGATTTCTTGGGAAAGTGTTTTTCGAACGATCAGTCAGATTTTGACTGCTGGCGTTGCAATTACGGCGTTTTCGTTATTGCTTTATTCCTTTGCGTATAACTTACGTGAGCAGGTCGTTAGAGCATTCATCATTATTTTGTTGTGCGTGACACTTGTCTATACGGCCGAGTCCATAGCTGGTGTCAGTCAGCAGCCGACCCTAATTGAAATCATGCTCAAATTAAAGTGGGTCGGTATCATATTCTTACCTGCAACTTATTTGCACTTCTCTGATTCTTTGCTAACGCTTACAGGGCGACCAAGCCGAGGGCGCCGGTTATGGGCGGTTCGTCTTATATATGCATTCTCATTTTTCATGGCTGCATTGCTGCCCTTCAATATCATTGTTGGCCCATATGTGGAAACAAGTTCACCAGCACCTTACCTTGCACGAACATTTTTCACTAGTTTATTTGCGTTTTATTATGTAGGCGTGATGCTTATCGCGGGTTCAATCCTTTATCGTGCTTATCAAAGAACTGTCACAAAAACAAGCCGTCGAAGGATGATCTACCTGCTTGCTGGGGCAACAGCTGCTGCTGTTGGCACATATCCTTATTTGCTTTATGGATCAGAGGTTTTTTCAAAGATCCCCCTCATATTTTGGATGCTTGTCAGTTTGAGCAGTATTGGTGTCGCTGGATTTTTAGTTGTGATGACCTATTCTGTGTCATTTTTTGGCGTAACATGGCCCGATCGACTTGTTAAAAGCCGGCTATTCAAGTGGTTTCTGAGGGGGCCGCTTACTGCATCAATTGTGTTGGCGATCACAACCATCATTCGCCGTCTGGGGGTGATTTGGGATGATGCCTATAATGCATTTGTACCCATATCTATGGTGGGTATGATCTTGTTGATGGAGTATATCATCACATTATTAGCACCCATTTGGGAGCGATTAATATTTTATGGCAGTGATCGCAAAGATATCGCCAGCATACAATCATTGGAAGATCACCTGTTGACAAGATCTGATCTATCTCAATTTCTGGAAATCGTGGCAGCCAGCATTTGTGATCTTTTACAGGTTAAAGGAGCGTTTATTGCCGTGATGAACGGCGGCACGCTGGAAATGTTGACGACAACCGGGGATGACAGCGACTTTAAGGATATCGAAAATTCTGGTGAATTGCTTGAACTATCATTGGATGATAAGGCAAGGATCAAAGGGGATTTCTTTTACTGGAATGGTCACTTGTTAATTCCATTGACTTATGACGATTCACAAAATGGAAATATGCTGTTAGGTTTGTGTGGTTTCCCCTGGGATGAAGATCGTGAGATGGAAGAAGAGCACCTGGAGTCGATCAAATTACTGGCATATCGAGTTGAGATTGCATTGAGGGATTGGCGTTTACAGCAGCAGGTCATTAAGTCAATGGAGAGTTTACAGCCACAAGTTGCTTTGATTCAACAATTGCGAGCGGCTTCCAGTTATAACAAAACCAGCGTATTAATGGATGAAGTTGATCTTCCAGAAGAAGATTTCGTATCCTGGGTGAAAGATGCCTTATCTCATTATTGGGGTGGACCTAAACTCACAGAAAGTCCATTGTTGAACCTGAACATCGTTCAATCAGCACTGAAAGATAATGATGGCAATCCAACAAATGCTTTACGGGCGATTCTTAAAGATGCAATTGAGAATATCAAACCTGAGGGCGAGCGTCGTTTTACTGGTGAATGGATATTATATAATATATTAGAATTGAAATTTCTTGAGGGAAGAAAAGTGCGGGATGTCGCAACACGGCTAGCGATGTCAGAGGCTGATCTCTACCGCAAGCAAAAGGTGGCCTTAGAAGCGGTTTCTAAAGCAATTATAGGCATGGAATTAGCGGCACGTGAAGAGAATAAATCATGAGCGCTGATTTGAATCTTGGTAATTTTCGGGAGGATAAGCATATGCAAATCCAAGACCATCAGGCGAAGCAATTTGATGAGCCTATGGAACCTGACGAGGGGTGGTGGGCTGCTGTTTTGGCAGACGAACCGTATTTAGAAGAAGATGTTCTTTCCAATGAAACACTACCGTTGGATGAGGTGGATTTTGAGGATCATGTCACATCTCAAAAACCGCCGTCGGTCAACTGGGAGATGGTTGAAAAAATATTTAAAAATGATGAAATTGTAGAGCTGCAAGTTGTAGGACATAATCGTGGGGGAATTCTTGTCGAAGGCGACGAAATTCATGGTTTTGTTCCTTTATCTCATCTTGTTGATTTGCCCGTAAACATTTCCGACGATGAACGTGAGGAGTATCTTTTTAATTACCTGGATCGAAAAATTGACTTAAAAATCATAGAGCGTGAGCCAGAAAAAGACCGGGTTGTTTTTTCCGAACGAGCTGCACTGGCAAAGGAAGGGCAGCGTAAGTACTTGCTCAATAACCTGGTTAAGGGGGATGTGGTCAGCGGTGTTGTCACAAACATCACACCTTTTGGTGCCTTTGTGGATTTGGGCGGACTTGAAGGTCTGATCCATATTTCGGAGCTGTCCTGGGGTCGTGTTAATCATCCCTGTGAGATCTTGAATGTTACAGATAAAATAGAAACCATGGTGCTCCAGGTTTCAGAAGAAGAAGGGCGAATTGCATTAAGTTTAAAAAGACTAAAAAAGAATCCTTGGGAAGTGCTGGCTGCCATTCTTTCACCTGGTGATGTCATTGAAGCAAGGATAACCAGCATTGTCAAATATGGCGCATTTGCTGAGATAGAATGCGGCGTCGAAGGATTGATTCATATCTCGTCTATTGATATTCCCGACGACTGTGAAACTATTGATGACTTTCTCTGTGAAGGTCTGCGAGTCCTTGTGCGTGTGTTAAGCATCGATCCAAAGAAAAGGCGGTTGGGATTGCAACTAGAAAGTTGTTTACCGGATAATGACGAGTCGAAAGAGTAATTCAACAAAAAAAACGGACAGCCCAAAACAAAAGGGTTTATTTCAACAGGATAAATCCTTTTTTTCTCGCGGGTTTGATAAGTTAAAAGGTGTCTCTCGATATTTTTGGGACTTTACAGGTGTAATTTCCATTGCGCTTGGTTTGATCCTGTTCTTGAGTTTCGTTGGGGTTACTTCTGGTGCGTTTATTACCCCCTTAACCGCTTTCTTTTCGCTGTGGTTTGGCTGGGGTCGTTATTTAATCGCGTTAATTTTGGTTTATGTTGGTAGTCGGGTCCTGCGATGGCATAAACATCCGCCAAAGCTGCCGATAGGGAAAATTGTCGCGATTGAGATGGCCTTCTTTTTGAGCCTGGGCTTAGCATCGATCATTTATGGCGGCAGCCCGTCAGAGGCTGAAGTTGGGCTTGACCCTGGCGGCATTATTGGTTGGGGTATTGCAGAAATATTTCGCAATCTGGTTGGTCCTACGTTCGGATTTGTTATCATTTTTATCCTGTTATTAATTGCTTTATTTTCTGCGCTTCGGCTGTTTTTCAGATTGGAAAAATATGTTGACAAACAAATGGGGAAGTTTGTCCTTCAGCCAGGCAAAGCAGCTGAGTCCAGCTATGATGAAAAACCATCTGTCCTTACAGAAGAGGAGGTGGAAGGTAAAGAAAAAATTGAGCAGCCCAAGAAAACAGTTTGGCTTCCACCTGAATTTCGCAAGACATTTGATACACCAACTTTAGCAGATGAGCAGCCGAAGGGGCCTGTAGAGCGATCCCCTGAATTACCTCCTTTAGGTCTTTTGTTGCGAGGTGATACTTATAAGCCCGACAAACGTACGATAAACATGACTGCGGGTTTGATTGAAAAAACACTGGACGAATTTGGAATCCCGGCAAAGGTTGTTGGATTCAGAACCGGTCCAACTGTAACGCAATTTGCAGTTGAACCTGGCTATATCGACAAATCTGATGATGATCGCCAAAAGATAAGAGTTTCACAAATTTCTTCATTGCAGCGTGACCTTGCTTTAGCGCTTTCAGCTGAACGACTGAGGATTGAAGCCCCTGTTCCTGGAAAATCCTATGTGGGTATTGAGATTCCCAACGCTAACAGTGCAAGCGTCCAGTTAAGGCCGTTGATTGAATCTGAAGCATTCCAGCGAGTTAATTCTCCTTTAGCCCTGACCCTTGGGCGGGATGTTTCAGGTCGGCCCGTTGTATCCGATTTAGCAACGATGCCCCATTTATTAATCGCTGGAACAACAGGCTCGGGGAAAAGTGTTTGTATTACCGCATTGACTGCTTGTTTGGTGATGAATAACACCCCTGAAGAACTGAAACTGGCGATGATCGACCCTAAGCGCGTTGAGCTTATGCGATTCAATGGTTTGCCGCATTTGATGGGCAACGTTGAAACTGAGATTGAACGAATCCTGGGCGTATTGCGCTGGGCGACAACAGAAATGGATTATCGCTATAAATTATTGGAAAAGGCGCGAGCACGAAATATTGATTCTTATAATCACAAAATGGAACGCCAGAACAAAGCCAAACTTCCAAAGATTGTCATTTTGATTGATGAACTGGCAGATTTGATGATCTCCGCCCCCGATCAAACAGAACATGCTGTGATCAGGTTGGCGCAGAAAGCGCGAGCCATTGGCATTCATCTGATTCTTGCAACACAGCGGCCAAGCACCGATGTTGTTACTGGTTTGATCAAGGCCAACTTTCCGACCAGAATTTCCTTTACTGTTGCTAGCTCGATAGATTCAAGGGTTATTCTCGACACAAGCGGCGCAGAGACCTTGTTGGGAAAGGGTGACATGCTTTTCCTGCATCCAGAAATCGGTTTGCCCATGCGTGCCCAGGGTGCGATTGTATCTGATAACGAATTGAACAAAATCATCCGTTGGTGGAAAAAACATGAGAAATCGGATGAAAAGATTGAAGAAAAGCCAGCTCAAGCTCGTTACGATGACACCGAAGCACCTCCCTGGGAAGAAAAGATCGGCAAGGAAGATGAGAATGATGAAGATGAACTGCTGATCAAAGAAGCAATCGCATTGATTAAAGCCGAAGGGCATGCCAGTGCCTCCTATTTCCAACGACAGCTGAGAATTGGATACCCCCGGGCGGCAAGGCTGGTTGATCAGCTTGAGGAAATGGGCGTTATTGGGTCTTCCCAGGGAGGCGGACGTGAGCGAGAAATTTTGATCGATACCGACAATAATGAAAATGATGATTAGAATGATTTTTCTTTCTTGAACACTGTGTTACACTTATTTTCATGAATCAACCAGACCACCAAGACCCGAAAACGTTTACCGACTTCTTACGACGCCTTTTCAAAGACGTTCTTGACAGCATTGCTGCTTTTCTCAATAAATTGGGCGTCAAACCAAATATGGTCACAGCAGCCGGCCTTATTGGGAATTTGATAGCGGCCTTTTTTATTGCATATGGGAAACTCACCTGGGGTGGTCTCATTGCGATGCTTGTGGGGCCGCTAGATGCCCTGGATGGCACCATGGCACGCATGCGCAATGAAAGCGGGCGTTACGGCGCCTTTGTCGATTCGGTGACCGATCGATATTCTGAGATTGCCTTGTATGGCGGCTTGCTTGTGTATTTCAATAAAACCGGTACATGGCAGGATGCGCTCCTGGTATTTTTTGCTGCTGTTGGTTCAATCATGGTATCTTATACACGGGCACGCGCAGAAGCCTTGAATTATTCTGCAAAAATCGGCTTGCTGACCAGGGCAGAACGATATATTGTATTAATCCCGGGGATCATCTTTGGTTTTCCACGCATTTCTCTTTGGATATTAGCCATATTAACGCATGTGACTGCAATCCAAAGGTTTTTGTATGTCCGCAAGCAAGCTAAAGAATCGCCTACACAATAATTTATTTAAAAAGGAAAAGAGGAAATGGTTACAGGAATCAAAATTGGTCCTTTGACCCTCAATTTTTATGGTTTGCTGATCATGCTGGGCGTTATCCTGGCAGCGGTGCTGAGCACTTATGAAGCTAAACGAAAAAAACAAAACCCTGAAGTTATTCTTGACAGCCTGACCTGGATTGTTCTTGGCGGTGTAATCGGCGCCAGACTCTGGCATATCTTCACACCGCCGGCATCGATGGTTGCACAGGGTATTACCACGCAATACTACCTGACCCATCCATTAGCGGCGATTGCTATATGGCGGGGTGGTTTGGGTATTCCAGGCGCAGTTGCTGGTGGTGCGCTGGTTTTTTACCTATACTCGAAAAAACGAGGCTTAAAATTTGGGCTTTGGACGGATATTTTTGCGCCCGGTCTGGCTTTGGGACAATCGATAGGGCGGTGGGGAAATTTCATCAACCAGGAAGTTTACGGCGGTCCCACCGATTTACCCTGGGCGATCAGGATTGATCCGCAGCATCGGTTGCCTGAGTTTATGGCATATGAGACCTATCATCCCTTGTTCTTGTATGAATCGATCTTTAATTTCTTGAATATGCTTTTCCTCTTGTGGATTTCGAGGAAATTTGAAGATAAATTGAAAAATGGTGATGTGTTTTTAACCTATCTTGTTTCGTATCCGACTTTTCGATTTTTTATGGAATTCTTACGGCTTGATAATTCCTTTGTAGGGGGGATCAACGCTAACCAGACTCTGATGATCGTCATTGCCGTTGCAGCCCTGGGTGCACTCATCTGGCGTCATAGAAAAAACGCTGCTCCGCGCATAACGGCGGCAGAACCTGAGACCGCTATAACAGCCGAAGATGATAAAAAAAATGAGCTTGATTAATTACTAGGCAGACTATACAAAGATGGTAATTTAACAAATGCCAAAAGTTACATTCCTCGGGACAGCAAGTGCTGTTCCGGATGCAAATCATCAGAATTCGCATCTCATAATTGAGGGAGGAAATCGGGTGGTGCTCGTCGATTGTCCCGGGAACCCCTTTGTCCGTTTGGAACAGGCAAAAATTGATCCCCTATCAATAACCGATCTGATCCTGACGCATTTTCACCCGGATCATGTTACAGGTCTGCCGCTGCTGCTCATGGACTTGTGGTTGATGAAACGTGAGGCTCCCTTAATGGTCTACGGCTTGCCAAGTGTTCTGGAAAAGTCCAAGCAAATGATGGCGCTTTATGATTGGGAAGATTGGGATGATTTCTATCAGGTAACTTTTGTCGAGTGCCCAAATGTAGAAGGCAGCCTGTTATTTGAGACAGAGGAAATTAAAGTTTGGTCTTCGCCTGCTGAACACTTAATCCCATCGATCAGCATCAAAGCAAGTTTTGCTGAAGGTTCAATTTGCTATTCCGGCGACACAGCCCCGAGCAATGCCGTTTTAAACCTGGCAAAAGGATGCGATATATTAATTCATGAAGCTACGGGGGATGAAAATGGGCATTCTTCACCTGGTGAAGCAGGAAAAATTGCACAGGCTGCTGGTGTTAAAAGGCTGTTTTTGATCCATTATCCTTTTGACAGTGACCCACAGATTTTGTTACAGGAAGCAAAAGCAAATTTTTCAGGTGATGTCGTTGTAACTGAAGATTTGATGGTTGTGGAACTCTGAGCTTACCCCCAAAAGATCATAAAATTACCAGCCATGAAGGAAATCTTCCCATTCCTCACATTGATTGAGGTGTTTGCCGAATAAATATTTGGCAGTATTAGGGGGATGTTTAGGCTGTTTCATAGGGTACATGCCGGAT
>LGHA01000045.1 GCA_001508595.1 Anaerolineaceae bacterium 46_22
TCATCTAGCTTATGGTGTGTTGAAAACACAAAAGCCTTTTGACCCAAATTATGGCGCTCAATTCAATTTTGGCTCTTGACTTTTATTACGGTATCTACGAAAACTTTGATGGTATGAGTTTACCCCTGAACCAAAACCCATCAATGATTTCACATACACATTAATGTTGTTGGTTGAATTGAAATTAAAAAATGGTGCGTTCAAAACCGGAACGCACCCTACGCAAAAATTTTTAATGTCGAATTTTTGGTGCTAGTAACCAATCGCCTGATTCACCAATCTCCTAATACCCAATCACCTGATTCAACAATCCCCTAATTAGAACACCATTTCTTCACGTCCGGATAGTTTCTCTTTGATTCTTTCGACAACGATATCGAGATGCTCTGTTTCATGGACAAAATCGAGCGCATCGCTGCGGATGGTCAGCACCGGGCAGAGGTCGAAGGCTTCTATCCATTCGGTGTAAAAGCGCTCAAGCAGTGCAAGATAATCATGAGAAATGCCTGTTTCGATGTTTCGTGCACGTCGTTGAATGCGCGCCATCAGCACAGAAACAGGTGCCTCCAGGTGGATTAAAAGATCGGGTTTTGGCAAGTCATTGACAACCAGGTTGTAGAGCCTGAGATAAGCATGATAATCGCGGTCATTCATGTTGCCCATTTGGTGGAGGGCGCGGGCAAAAATGTGAGCATCTTCATAAATGCTGCGGTCGAGAATCGCTGATTGGGGATTCTCTGCAAGGTAGATATGCTGTTCAGCGCGATGCCCGAGGAAATAAATTTGCAGGTGAAACGCCCATGCCTTCATGTTTTCATAGAAATCCGGTAAATATGGATTGTCTGCGACAGATTCGTAGGCAGTTTTCCATCCCAATCTTTCGCCGATGCGTTCAGTCAGGGATGTTTTGCCTGCGCCAATATTTCCAGCTAAAAGGATCAAACGCTTCACCATTGTTGGCTCATTTCTCTGGACGCGGTTTTTCGTATAGATTTATGCGGGAATATTTCGCTTTAAGAATAAATCGACCATTTTCAAATAGGGTTGGTATTGCTCATAGCGAACACAATGACCAGCAGCACTGATATGCCCAAACTCTCCTTTTTCAAGAAGCTGAACAGCTTCAATGCCTAATGCGGGTGTCACAATCGCACCGCGATCATTGTCCCCTGTGACGATCAGGGTGGGGATGGTGATCGATTTTGCAACATCTCGCCAGTCTATTGAGACATATGGATAATGGTCAAAGAAATTGGGGTCCAATTCGTGTTTTGACTGTGCCCATTCCTTCAAAATGGCTTCTTCCCAATTTGGGGATTCTTTTTTCTTAAGCCGGATGAGGTCTTTAATTGACTTTTCTTTAGAAGCCAAATTTTGCTTTTTCCATTCTTTCATGGCTTTTTTGAAGCCCTCTTCCGTTCCTTCCTGATCTGACCAGGGTGGATCTTCAAGCACAAGGCATGATGCCATCTCGGGGTATTTTGCTGCGAAACCAGCTGCGGTCGCCGCACCCATCGAGTGCCCAACAAGCCCTGGTTTTTCGAGATTAAGGGCTGTAATAAAATCATGTAAATCTTCCACAAGGTCAAAACGCTTCTCGGGTGAAACGCGTGAGGATTTACCATGCCCATAGGCATCGTACATGATAATGTCATACTTATCTTCCAAATCGCTCGCGAATTGATGCCAGCATAAACCAAAATCTGTCAGCCCGTGCGCCAGAACCAGGGCTGGTTTGTCCCCACTGCCCGTCCTCGTGTAGAAGAGCTGAATGCCATCGTTTACTGTTACGGTATCCTGTGTCCAATCTTTTTGCATATTTCTCCTCCAAGAAATTGTCTCTCCGAGATTTATTATACTAATGATTATAATCCTATCGTCCTGTACAAATTGTATTTTTCATAAATTTTCCTGAAGAACTCATTAATGTTTCATCCTTCATGAAAATCGAAAAAGCCATGATCAACACTCACTGAAGCCGCAGCTGTAGCATTTTTTACATCCTTCTTCGTTGACAAAAGTTGCCTGCCCACATTCAGGGCAGAGTTCACCAATCTTTCGCTGCTGCGGTGCTTCAAGGTTTTCTAAACCTTCTAAGGGAAGGGGTTGATATTCTATAAGTTTTGCCTCCTCGGGGATTTCATTTTCCCAGTGTCTGATATAGAGATATTCATCCAGAGCCTTGGCAATGCCGTCAGGCAACGATCGAATTCGGTTTGGGCCAAAACCAAGGGACCGACCCCCACCGATGCCCGCCAGCTGGTCCATAACGGCTTTGAGGCGTTTTCTTGGTTCAATGGGTGATGAAATGCGTAAAATGTAAGAAATCAAGCGCCCAATGGCTTCTGAGTGGGCCGCAGTCTCTGAGCCCGCCTTTGCCGATGTGACGAATACCTCGAAGGGCTGATTACCGCCGTTTTCATTGACGGTGACAAAAGCTTTCCCTAAAGGTGTTTCCACAGAATAAGTGTAACCTTTTAAGAAACTGGGTCTTGGTTTTTTAGTGTCATGCCATATTGGTAATTGTTGACCCTTCTCCGTTTGTAAATCCTGTTCTGATTGCGTTACGTCCTCATGTTTTGCTGCCAATCTCGACTCAGCAGTGCCTCTGGTTTCAAGCACAACCTGTTCCCGGGAACCGGTGACATAGACTGTGAGGCCCTTACAGCCTAATTCCCAGGCCAGTAAGTATGCCTTCGCGATGTCATCAGGTATTGCCGTGGATGGGAAGTTGATTGTTTTACTGAGGCTGTTATCAACAAATGCCTGAAGCGCTGCCTGCATCCGAACATGTTCTTCTGCTGTGATGTCGGAGGAGACAACAAAGATCTCCTTTGTAGATTCAGGAAGGCTTTCAATTTGTTGGCAGGTGCCAGTTTGGATGACCTCATTGATGATTTCCTCCCGTTGTTCCGGGCTAATGCGCAAGTTGTCCAATGCACGCTGGAATTGGGGGCTTACATAATTTAATTGAAGGTCCTTACCATTGTCGTTGACATGTCGGATATAAGCCAGAGCAAATACAGGTTCACAGCCGTAGCCTTCGCAGCCAGCAACAGTAGCAATTGTGCCCGTGGGTGCAATGGTTGTTTGTGCTGCGTTCCGTATGCCGTACTTCAAAATACCGTTGGTAATGCTTTCCCAGTCAATATCTGGTCGTCCGCAATCGTGTTTGAAGGGTTCAACGGGTTGTGGCGGCTGCCATCTTAAATTCTTTGGATCATAGATGCTGCCGTCAATGGCGGGGAAAGCGCCGCGCTGTTTTGCAAGCTCAATGCTGGTGCGCATGGAATGGTAACGGATAAAAGCCATAACCTGGGCTGCAAACTCCTGGCCTTCAGGGCTGCCATAACGGATACCGACATGATAGAGCAGATCTGCTAAACCCATAATGCCCAGACCAATCCGGCGGGCACGTTTTGCTGATTCTTCAAGCTGCGGCACCGCGGGAACGTAGGCATTGGCTTCGACGACATCATCCAGAAAGGTCGTTGCTGTTTGGACGGTTTCCTGGAGTGCTTCCCAATCCACGCTGTTATCTGGACCGAAATGCTGTGCAAGGTTGATGGATCCCAGGCAGCAATTTTCATAAGGACCAAGCCACTGCTCACCGCAGGGGTTGGTCGATTCGAGGCGGTAGAGATGCGGTACCGGGTTATCTTTGTTGGCGGTATCGAGGAATAACATCCCGGGTTCCCCATTATGATGTGCCTGGTTGACAATCTTATTAAATAATTCCCTGGCTTTAATAGTTTTGAAGGTCTTAATGGGCAAATCTGCCTGTATTGCATCATCTAAGTCACCGTTAAAATCCTGGTATTCGGGTGCACTTACATCGGGGAATCGCAAGTCCCATGATGCGTCTTCTTTAACTGCTTTCATGAACGCATCGGTAATACCCACTGAAATGTTGAAGTTTGTAATGGCATTTTCCGATGTCTTGCAAGTGACAAATTGCTCAATGTCCGGGTGATCGACCCGCAGCACGCCCATATTCGCGCCTCGCCGTGTGCCTCCCTGGGCAATTTCACCAAAGGCTTTGTCATATACACGCATAAACCCAATCGGACCCGTTGCCTGGCCAGCAGATTTTTTCACTCGTGAGCCGCTTGGCCGCAAGCGTGAAAAACTGAAGCCGTTGCCGCCCCCCGTTTGTTGGATCAGGGCAGCATTGCGCAGGGTCGTGAAAATCCCGTCGTCGCGCCTCCCCATGTCGTCTGAAATGGGGAGAACAAAGCAGGCAGCTAATTGGCCCAAAGGTGTTCCAGCACCTGTAAATGTGGGTGAATTTGGAAAGAATTTTTTCGAGGTCAGCATTTGATAAAAATCGAGCGCTCGAGGCCCATAATCTTCGTCCCAGGTTTCTTCAATTTTCGCGACATGATAGGCGACTCGCCAAAACATTTCATCAATGGTTTCCACAGGCTTGCCGTCTTTACCCTTACGTAGATAACGTTTGGCAAGGACCTGTCGGGAGTTTTCGGTAAGTTCAATGCTTGGCATATCTTCAGGAAGCGGTGGGGTGGGCAGCATACCCGTCAAATTTCTACCATTATTTTTTGACATGCGAGTCTCCTTAAATTTTTATTTTTATTATTCTTCTGATAAAAGCCGGTCAATCTCTGAACGAATCGATTGTAAATCTTCAAATTGAAGATAAACAGAAGCGTAGCGAATATAAGCAATATGGTCAAGCTCTCTCAAAGCCTGGGTGACCATGTCGCCAACCACACGAGATGAAACCTCTGATTTACCCATTCTCTGCAGTGTCGATTCGATTTCGCCGATCAAGCGTTCAATGTCAGCGCCTGATACAGGTCTTTTGGTACAGGCAAGGCGAATACCGTGGAGCAATTTCTCCCGATTGAATTCTTCTCGCGTACCATCCTGTTTAACGACTAAAGGGGTTGCCAGGATTGCCCTTTCCAGGGTGCTGAACCTTTCACCGCAATTTAAACATTCCCGCCTTCGACGGATTCCACCGGGGGCGTCTTTGGTGGTGTCAACGACTCTGGATTTTTCGTGCTGGCAATAAGGACAATGCATCAATTATCCCTTCTCATCATGGATGGTTTTCGCCGTGTAACAGTCCCCCAAATATGGGGGTGGAACATTCTGTTCCCCCTACCAATTGGGTGGGTTTTTATTGTAACATAGGTAAAAGGGTGAATCAACAAAAGATTCGTATATATTTCTTAAAATATTGCAATTTCGATGATTTTTTAACATTCAGAATTGGACTGGTTAAAATATAAAGCTTAACATGAGAAATCAGGAGACTTTCTTTGCGGGATCATTAAAATTTCAACCTGGTTTTTAAATCTATTACAGCCCTTCTCCTCATGGTTTGGAAATTTTCTTTCGAATTTTCTAGTACCAGACCGCAATCTGCGGTTTCTGGTTTATAATTTACGGGAACTATCGGTAACGAGTACAGGAGGAAACTTTGTCACAGGTTGAACCAAAAAAATTAAAGGGGATCCAAGCAGCACCTGGCCTGGCACATGGGAAGACGGCTCTGGTATCAGAAATTGAACTGGAAATCCCAAATTATGAAATTCGTGAATTTGAAGATGAAATTCAACGCATGATGGATGCCGTTGAAAAAGGACAGGGGGAACTGATTGAGATCAAAAAAGAGGTCGAAAGCCGGTCTGAGAAAAACGAAGCTGAAATATTTGAAGCCCATCGAATGATATTAGAAGACGTAGCCCTGATTGACCGGGCAAAGAAATCGATCAAGCAAGGCACCAATGCGGAAAAAGCCTGGATGGATGCAATTGAGTTCTTTGCAAATATGATGGAGCAAATCCCTGATGAAACACTCGCCAGCAGAGCGCTCGATATACGGGATGTGGGTCGGCGCGTGTTAGGTCATATGCTTGGCGTGAGTGCAGGGCGGACCGCTTTAACCGAACCTTCAATCATTGTGGGCGACGATTTAACGCCGTCTGATACCGTCAGCCTTGATAAAGACCTTGTTTTGGGGTTTATTACCGCTCGGGGCGGACCAACATCACATGCAGCAATACTTGCGAAAGCTTTTGGCTTACCAGCGGTTGTCGGCTTAGGAGAGGCCGTTTTAGAATTGTCTGATGGAACAATGGTCCTGGTTGATGGTGACAAGGGGGAGGTTGTCATAGATCCCGATGAAGACCTAATGAGTGCGTTTATTGAACATGAAAAGAAAGCCAGTGTGGAACGGAAGAAAGCCAGAGCTGCTGCCCAGACACCCGGTGTGACAGCAGATGGTGATCGTGTGGAAATTGTTGCCAATATTGGCGGTGTGGATGATGCACCGCTGGGTATTAAAAATGGCGCTGAGGGTGTTGGCTTATTTCGAACTGAATTTCTATATTTGGATCGAAAATCCCTACCAACCGAAGCAGAACAAGTAGAAGCTTATGTGGCTGTTTTTGAAATTTACCCAAATATGCCCGTTGTTGTGCGCACACTGGATATTGGCGGTGACAAGACCATCCCTTACCTTGATTTACCTAAAGAACTCAATCCTTTCCTTGGATGGCGCGGCGTTCGCATGTTGAATGGCGCTGAAGATATTTTTAAGGCACAATTTCGGGCGCTGCTGCAGGCAGGGGGAATCACCGGCGTAGATTTACGCATCATGGTGCCAATGGTGTCTGGTATTGAAGAAATTCGTTCCGCCAAAGAATTGATGGAAGGAATGAAAGCTGAGCTTCGATCTGAAGGTAAACCGTTTGCAGAAAAGGTCCAATTTGGCATCATGATCGAGGTGCCCTCTGCAGCATTGTTAGCAGATAAGCTGGCGAAGGAAGTGGACTTCTTCAGCATTGGTACCAATGACCTGACTCAATATACACTGGCTGTTGATCGGACCAACAGTAAAGTAGCTCATCTTGCCAACCCTTTGAACCCGGCTGTCCTGCGGTTGATCAAGAACACGATTGACTGTGCCCATGCTGAAAACCGATGGGTAGGATTATGCGGTGAATTGGCAGGTGAGCCATTAGCAGCCCCCATCCTGCTGGGATTGGGTTTGGATGAATTCAGCATGTCCCCGGCGCGTGTACCTGTCATTAAGCAAGTCATGCGCAAGCTGCATAAAAAAGAATGTGCCGAACTTGTTCAAAAAGTATTGGACAAATCAAAACATGAGGAAGTGATTGAAGAAAGCACTGCATTTCTCAAGGAACTTGGCATCGATCTTTAATATTGCAAATTGTTTTTAGAGAGTCGTCAGATTATTATTATGGCCGGGTTAAACATCTTCCCGGCCATTTTTCCCTATTAAAATTTACTTCTGGGCAAACAGCTCTCGTCCTACTTGAAATTGCTGTAGTGAGCGAATATCCCTCCCTGAAGCGTTCTGGTAAGCCGTCAGATCAAATTCAGGCAATATCGCCAGAAGGTGGTCAAATATTTCAGCCTGGTTGTCTTCAAAGTCTTCCCAGTGTTTATCTTAATTTTACGCTAATTAGATAAAAATTATCAATTATATCGAATTAGAAAGAGGATGCGACTAAAAGAAAAACGCGGATCAATGAATCCGCGTTTTATTGTTAACCCCTGATATCCCGGGTAAGGAGTCAGGTTACCCAGGATAGGGGGTCTTTGGTGCGTGCCGCAGGCATACCAATAACCACGGACACGCGGTCAACCGCTAATATCAGCATCAAATTTATTGATTGCACTATGAGCTTACAACCTCATAAAATGATTAATTAATTTTGATTCCTTTTCCGCAAGAAGGCAGGAACATCCAGATCGTCGGTGTTGATCCGGGTGGGGAACTCATAGCTTTCCTTCCCCTGTTGACCTGCAAGGGCTTTGTTCCCATCTTCATCGATTAACATGCTTGGCAGCGGTCGTTGTTCAGCCTGTGCTTTTCGTTCAGCCTGTGTTTTTCGCTGTTCCTCTATCTTGTTGAGAGAAGTACTGATGCTTGTGCCTTCAAAACCTGTTGCGATGACGGTGATCCGTAGGTTATCACCCATGCTTTCATCAACCACAGCACCAAAGATCAGATTGACATCGGGATGGGCTGTTTCTTTAATGATGGCTGCTGCCTGGTTGACCTCGAAGAGCTTCAAGTCTTCGCCGCCTGTAACATTGAAGAGAATGCCGTGAGCGCCGTCGATGGTCACATCCAACAGCTGGTTGGAGATTGCCATTTCCGCAGCTTTGAGAGCTCGATCTTCACCGCTTGCCTGGCCGACTGCCATCAATGCAGCGCCGCCTTCGGACATGATGGTGCGAACATCAGCAAAGTCCAGGTTGATCAAACCGGGCACCGTGATTAGTTCAGAGATACCCTG
>LGHA01000225.1 GCA_001508595.1 Anaerolineaceae bacterium 46_22
GGAGAAGAATCTGCATCGGAAGGCGCACGCATTGCAATAGAATTGATCCAGGACATTAAGGCAGATTTTCAAGGTGTCTATTTTATGCCTGCCTTCAATCGATTTGACATGGTTGTTGAAATTATTGATACAATTAGAGCTTGAAAACCTTTTGTAAGGGCTAAAAAAATCTATTTAAGGATAAAATACACACAATAAAGTGAAACGACGAACTGCAGCACAATTAACTGAAAAGGTGAAGCACATGAAACTCATTAAGATGAAATCAAGCTGGCTCTTATTAATTCTATTTTCCATTTTGATCAGCGCCTGTCAGCCGACAGGTCTTTCTCAACTCGATCAAGCAAGCACGTATGCTGCCCAAACGAAAATGTCAATGCCAGATGTTACTGAGACACCGGGAACAAAAAATACATCCGAGGCGGAAGAGACAGCAACACCAACAACGGTGCCATCCCCAACGGCAACCATAGGACCCGTTGGGCCATCTGGTTTCCCGGATAATGTCAATCCGCTAACAGGTCTGGTGGTGAGTGATCCTGAGATTCTGAATCGGCGGCCGGTTTTTGTAAAAGTGGCAAATTACCCAACGACAGGTCGTCCGCACGCAGGCTTGTCTTTTGCGGATATGGTTTTTGAATATTACCTGGGTGCAACCAGCAACCGATTTATGGGTCTTTATTATGGTCAAAATGCGGAGCAAATTGGGCCTGTTCGCTCGGGACGTTTGGTTGACCCCCAGATCGTCAGTCTCTACCAGGGTATTCTTGGTATGGAATCCGCATATATAACCATCAGCGATCATATTTTTGATATATTGGATAATCGTGTTGTGAACGGCCGCAGTACCTGCCCGGCAATTTGTGATGATGGACGCCAAATCGTTATCAGTGTCTTTGCGGATTCTGAGGAAATGACGAAATATACCACCCAGCGTGGTGTCGAAAATCGGCGTTACAACCTGGATGGCATGGTTTTTGATATGGCAGCACCGCCCAACGGCGAATCTGGTGAGAAAGTGAATATTTTGTACACAGCACTTAATCGCGGCGAATGGCGCTTTGATGAAGAAAGCGGCAAATATTTACGCTGGATTGAAGATAATACCGGTGGGGGCATTGAGATGATCCCCCTGGTAGACAGAATAACAGACGAACAACTGGCTTTTTCAAATGTGATCGTTCTGTTTGCACACTACGAAGAATACACTGAAGTGATGCACGATATTTTTATTTGGGATAACCAGGCTGGACAGCGAGCGCTTATCTTCCGTGATGGGCAGGTTTATGATGCCACATGGGTGACACCTACAAGAGATCATCCCATACAATTTTTTGATCAGGATGGTGAATTACTACCGTTGAAACCGGGTAACACATGGATTTCGATTTTTGGATTGGCTTCTGATTTCGAAGAAGATGATGGTGAATGGACCTTCCGGTTTGCACTCCCCTAAACAATGCGAACACTCATCATCTCCGACGTTCATGCGAACCTGACTGCGCTGCAAACCGTTCTCGAAGATGCAGCACCTTTTGATCGCGTGTGGTGTTTGGGTGATGTGGTTGGTTACGGACCAGATCCCAATGAATGTATCAGCATTATTCGTGAATTACCTCAACTGAAATGCGTCAAAGGCAACCACGATGCCGCCATTCTTGGGGAAATTTCTATTCTTTCTTTTAATTTCGAAGCACGTGCTTCACTTCAATGGCTTAAATCTGTGATCAGCTCAGAAAACATAGCCTGGCTAAAGAGCCTGGAAGAGCGGCTTGTTCTTCAAAATGTCACCCTGGTACACGGCAGCCCTAACAGTCCGGTATGGGAATATATAATGGATGTCCGCACTGCACAGGAAAAATACGCACATCCCCTGTGTTTATGTTCAGGAAGAAGGGACGCTTAAATCGACAAGAATGTACGGCCTGGATGTTGATGAGCCCCTGATATTGAATCACAAAAGCATCCTCAATCCGGGTTCGGTTGGACAACCCCGTGATCATGATCCCAGAGCCTCTTATTTAATTTATGATGATGATGGTGACCGATGGTTTTACCATCGTGTCCCTTACGATATTGTCCAGGTGCAAAACAGGATAATGGATGCTGGGCTGTTTACTTTTAGCGTCTAATCCATATACAATAAAGAGTGGATTAAGAAAACAAGGAGAATGAAATGAAAACGAAGCGAAGACTGTCACTATTATTTATGATCATAATAAGCCTGGTCGTCAGTGCCTGCGCTGCCCAAAGTGCTTCTGAGTCAATCACAGATGACTCGGCAAGAAAAGAGTTTGATTCGGTCGAAAATTATGCCCCTGAAGCACCAGCAATGGAACAGGAATATGCAGAAGAACAGGGCTTTGATGGTGGTTCAGGCGGCACGGCGAGCGCGATTGAACGAATGGTGATCTATAATGCTCACCTGGAAATTGCGGTTGAGCAGCCTGAAGATGTGA
The DNA here is from genome assembly GCA_001508595.1 of Anaerolineaceae bacterium 46_22. GTDB lineage: Bacteria > Chloroflexota > Anaerolineae > Anaerolineales > Anaerolineaceae > Brevifilum. Next base: position 2,460 of record LGHA01000225.1, read on the forward strand.
TGAAGGAAGTCATCCAGATGGCAGAAGATGCCGGTGGTTTTGTGGTGAGCTCGAATTTATACCAGACCTACACGGACTCGGGTCGACTGCCGCGTGTTAGCTTGACCATTCGGGTGCCCGCAGGTGATCTGGATTCGATCATGGATGCCATCAAAGCGATGACGCCTGATCCAAAAGAGGATGTGATCTCTGAAAATGTGTCTGGTCAGGATGTAACATCCGAATATACGGACCTCGCTTCCCGTCTTCGTAACCTTGAGGCGGCAGAAGAAGCCTTGGTAGAATTAATGGAAGATGCAAGAGATCCTGAGGATGTGCTGAATATCTTTGATGAGTTGGTCTACTATCGGGGTGAAATCGAAATCGTCAAAGGGCGCATGAAGTACCTTGAAGAATCTGCGGCTTTATCTGCCATCACAATTGAAATTGTGGCAAAGCAATCTTTGCAGCCGATTAAAATCGTCGGATGGGAACCCAAGGGTACTGCCAAACGAGCAGTGGAACAACTGGTAAGAACAGCTCAGAGAATTGCGGATGGTGCGATTTGGCTAGGGATCTATTGTCTGCCATTCTTAATCCCATTAGGCATTGCAGCCTATTTCCTCATTCGCTTCTTCATGAAACGGCGAGCAGAAAAGAAGGCTGGAAAACCTGAAGTAATCGACACATCC
>LGHA01000046.1 GCA_001508595.1 Anaerolineaceae bacterium 46_22
GGTTTTGGTCTTCCAGGTGATCAAATCCATTCGCCAAATGAAAGATTACACATACCAACCCATCGAAAAGGTGTCGAAGCATTAATTCGGTTTTTTGCCTAATTATTGAGATAAAAGGAAAATAAATTGGAAAACAAAATTCAATCCTACGGCGGTCAGGCTGTCATCGAAGGTGTCATCATGCGAGGAAAATCATCAGTCGCAATGGCAGTCCGCTCCCCCGAAAACGAGATCATCACTTTTCAAGAAAGATTGACAGGGATCTATACAAGCAAAATTGCTAAAATCCCATTTTTGAGAGGATTAATTGTACTTTGGGATTCCCTGGGTTTGGGTATGCGCTATTTGACTATGTCAGCCAATGTTCAGACGGGTGAAGACGAAAAATTAGAAGGCCCGGCGCTGTATTTGACAATGGCATTTTCATTGACCCTCGGCATAGGCTTGTTTTTTCTGTTGCCAGCTTTTATCTCCGGACTTTTAGCCAGATATGCCTATTTGAACCCATGGGAAAGCAATTTAATTGAAGGTGCCTTAAGATTATTGCTATTGATAGGTTATCTTTGGGTAATTGGTAAAATGCCAGAGATCAAACGCGTTTTTATGTATCATGGTGCTGAGCACAAAACAATCAATGCCTTTGAGGATGGCGTCGATTTAACACCTGAAAATGTGATGCCCTATTCCCTTGAACATCCTCGCTGCGGCACCTCCTTCATCCTGACCCTGGTGCTTTTATCAATTTTGATTTTCTCATTGTTTGGACCAATGACTATTTATTGGCGATTAATCTCAAGATTATTGCTGATCCCGGTTTTAGCGGGCATTTCATACGAATACATCCACTTTCTATCCAAACATTTAGATTCGCCAATAGGCAAGATCATTGTCAAGCCCAACCTTGCCCTGCAGAAATTGACCACACGTGAACCATCTTTAGAGATGCTTGAAGTATCAATAAATGCGTTTAATTTGATGCGCTCAATGGAAAACAACACAGTTAAAACCTCATAACGCTTACAATACAAAAAGGGATCTGTGTATGAAACAATTTCAACAAATCATTTTTGGGGTTCTATTCGGTTTGCTCGCTGCTGGATTGATCTTGTTAATTTCAAAACCTGTCGAAGGCGAACCAATTTCATTGTCCCCAGCGCCGACGCCCACCAACACATTAGCTCCAAAACCAACATGCACTGATGTGCCGATCCTTGTCCAGGTTGAAGGAGAAGTAAACAGTCCGGGGATCTACAGCCTTCAGCGAGATGCCAGGCTGGAAGACTTGATTGATTTAGCAGGCGGCTTAACCGATTATGCCGATAACAATCGAGTCAACCGCGCTTTATTACTTGGAGATGGTGATTATATTTTTATTCCCAGGCTTGATGAAGAAATACCCAATATCGCAAGAAATGCCCCGGTTAACCTGTCTGGAGACTCGGAAAATTTTTACAACTATCCATTAAATATAAACGAGGCGGACCAGCTTGCCTTAGAATCCCTGCCTGGTATTGGTCCAGCCAAGGCGGCTGATATTATCGCTTACCGCCAAATGATTGGATCCTTTACAAGCCTGGAAGATCTTTTGGATGTTAGCGGAATTGGGCCATCGACCTTAGACTCACTGCAAGATTACTTAATTTGTGAGCCCTAACATGAGGACAAAATACCACATTGAAATTACACAAAATGTACTTCAGGAATATTTCAGTCAAGAAAACCTTGAAAAGATTGTCAGATCAAATATTCAACAGGATCGGGTAAAAAATCAAATTGGGCACGATTACATCCATTTTGACGGCAGTGCGTTTTCTGAAGGTTTTTCCTATATAAAAGAACAGAAAGCGAAATTACTCAAATCTGTTGAAGATTCTGATTACCAAACAGCCAGGGCTGCCTTAGGAAGGATCCTGCACAGCTGGCAGGATTTTTACAGTCACAGCAATTACGTTCAACTGTGGTATCAGAAAGAAGGGCATATAGATGTTGAAGAAATTGATCACAAAGACCTGGATATATTCAATTCCCCTGAACTGAAATCTGGAAAGAATTATGGTCTTATTGAGCTTTTTGCATTGCTCCCCGGTCTTTCAAGACTTATCAAGCCCTTTATGCCAGAAGATTCTCATGCGAAAATGAACCTGGACAGTCCAAAATCGGGACCTTTCTTTAACTATGCCTATACTGCAGCAAAAAGAAGAACAAAGCATGTCTTGGATGCGCTCCTCGAAGAGATGCAATACAAAAACACAAAGATAGAGCTCATAAAAGCATTCTTGGGAAAATAAACCGCTCAAGTGAAGGTATAATCATACCTATGAAACTAAAAAATGAAATTCAAACTGCATTAACCGCAGCGATGAAAGCAAGAGATGAAGACACAAAACGCACATTGCGGTTGGTAATGTCTTCCATAAAACTTTCAGAAGTTGAAGACCATGGAGAATTAGATGATTCACGCATCTTGAGCATTCTTCAAAAGGAAGTAAAAACGCGAGAAGATTCAATTCAGGAAGCCAGGCAGGCAAGACGGGAAGACCTAGTCAAAGCCGCAGAGAGAGAAATTGAAATCCTTAATCAGTTTTTACCAAAACAAATGGCAACAGATGAGCTTAGGGTTCTTGCCAAACAAGTGATTGAGGAAACAGGTGCAACCAGTATAAAGGACATGGGAACGGTTATGAAAAATCTCATGCCCAAACTTGAAGGACGCGCTTCAGGTCAAGATGCGAGCAATACTGTTCGTGAATTATTGCAATAAAACTGATCCTTATGAACCAATCGCTGAAGAACAAAACGCGGGTGATTCCTAACCGATTTCTCAAAATTATTATTTTGAGTCTGTCGGGTATGATTGCATTCTTTGCGTTGATCCTTCCTGAAACCTTTAGCCAATCGTCATTTTTAATGGAAATTGGTGATGTCGCACCGCAGGATATCCTGGCGCCATATTCTTTAACCTATGAAAGCGAAGTGCTTACAGAACAGGCACGGCAGGAGGCGGCTAATGCTGTTAGCCCGATTTTTTTACCTACGGATCCCAGCATTGGACGCCGGCAGGTTGAAAGGCTGCGAACCGTCCTATATTATTTAACAACAATTCGACAGGACAGCTATGCTTCAAAAGAAGAAAAATTAGGGGATATAAATGCTTTAGAAGACGTCAATTTCTCTGATGAGATAAAAAACCGAATTCTTGAAATCAGCGATGCTCGTTGGAATGCCGTTGAATCAGAAGCAACCGTTGTTTTAGAACAAATCATGCGGAATACCTTGAGAGAGTCGGACATTTACGCTGCAAAAGCAAATATCGCTTCTCTGATTGATTTCTCATTTCCCCAAGATCAAGCCGCTGTTGTTGTTGAATTGGTCGAACCATTTATTGTGCCTAACAGCCTGTACAGTGAAGAACAAACTCGGGAAGCAAAAAACCAAGCACGAGAATCAATTGAGCCAGTTATTCGTTCATTTATCTCGGGCGAGACCCTTGTGAGGCGCGGTCAAATTATCCGGGAAGGTGATTGGGAAGCCTTAAGACGCTATGGACTGATTCAACCCAATAATCGAACACAGGATATTATTGGTGCAGGAATTTTCACACTCTTTTTAGGCGTGTTGGTTGGTTTATATTTCACTTTTCAAAAAGCTCATGAAAATTATTCAGTTAAAGCGGTGTTGATAATTGCTGGCACATTCTTGGTTTTCCTGGTTGCTGCAAGATTTGTGATTATCGATCGCACTGTGCTTCCGTATATCTTCCCGATTGCAGCCTTTAGCCTGACTCTTTATGTCATATTTAATTTTGAAATAGCTGCTTTTTTATCCTTAATTTTAGGCATAATGACAGCTTATGGTATGCCAAGAGGTTTTGATTTAACAATATTTTACGTATTACCTGGCATTATCGGCATCTTAGTCCTTGGGAAAGCTCGACGAATTTCAGCTTTTTTTGGTGCAGGAATTACAATAGGGCTTGCCGGTGCGGCGATCATTCTTGCATATCGTTTACCTGATTCATATACAGATTGGATTGGCATTGCCACTTTATCTGGTGTTTCAATGTTGAATGGTATTGGTGTTGCCGGACTAACCCTTCTCCTCCAATACGGCTTCTCCCAAATTTTAGGCATGACAACAGCGCTTCAATTACTGGATACTTCACGACCCGATCATCCTTTACTGCAGCAAATCCTACGTAACGCGCCTGGAAGTTATCAGCATTCTCTGCAGGTGGCAAACCTGGCAGAACAGGCTGCTGAAGCGATTGGTGCAGACAGCCTGCTTGTCCGTGTCGGGGCAATTTATCATGACTGCGGCAAATCCCTTAATCCGCATTTCTTTATTGAAAACCAAATTCAAGAGGAACTTAATCCGCACGATGACATTGACCCCATCATCAGTGCCCAAACAATCATCAGCCATGTAACAGATGGCGTTGAACTGGCAAAAAAGAACCACCTTCCAAACCGGATCATTGATTTTATCCGGGAACATCACGGCACCATGTATACACATTATCAATATTCCCAGGCTGTTAAAGAAGCTGAAAGTGCCTCTGACGTTGATAAAAGCCTGTTTACCTACCCCGGACCAAGACCGCAATCTCGTGAAACGGCATTATTGATGTTAGCGGATGGTACAGAGGCACGAGCGCGTTCAGAAGTGCCACAAGATGAAGAGGAGCTCAGGTCCCTAATTGATGTTGTCTTCGATTTCTACGAGAGAAACGGCCAATTAGATGATACAAACCTGACTTTGAAGGACCTTCAAACGGTTAAGAATTCATTCTTCCAAACATTGATGGGAACCTATCACCCAAGAGTAAAATATCCTGGCTTGGGAAAACCCGAGGATGAAATTACTCAAAAAATTCCTGAAAAAGCGGGACAGACCAGTCAGACATGATTACGATACAGAAATCACAAGATAATCTGGCTGAGATCGATTTATCATTGATTAAAGCCGCTGTTGAAAATACGCTTTTCTATCTTGATCAATTGGATGTGGATATCACCATCCAATTAACGGATGATCGAGAGATTGCCGAACTCAATCAAACCTATCGCGGTGAAGCAAAAGCGACCGATGTCCTCTCCTTCAACCAGGACTTCAATGACCCCGAAACTGGTAATTTATACCTGGGCGATATCATTATTTCAATTGAAACGGCAGCAGAACAAGCGCCAGATTATGATCTATCCCTTGACGAAGAAATCGCTTTTTTAGCAATTCACGGCACGCTTCACTTATCAGGCTATGATCATTTTGAGCCCGACGAAAAAGAGGAAATGTGGAAGATTCAGGATAAAATTTTCTTGATGACGATGGAGCAATTTCAGGAGAAATTCTAATGAAATCAAAAATAAGCTATACAACCTTAGGAAAAATCTTGATTGTTTTATCCTCTTTGGGTTTGATTTTTTCAATTGCAGGAATAATTCTCAGCTGGGTCATTAAACCCGGTTTTCAGCGGGGTTTATCGGGAATTAGCGAATCAATTGAAGATACCCTTACAAACACAGACCAGGGATTAATTGTCCTGGACAGTGCCCTTGACAATGTCAACGCCAATCTTGATATTATCATTTCAACCTTTGATAATCTTGACGGAACACTCAATGACATTTCGAGCTCTATGGAATCCTCTGCTGTACTGGTAGGTGATGACCTTCGCCAAACCCTTATTGAGACTCAAGTGGCATTATCCTCTGCCGCGACCAGCGCTGAGCTGATTGATCGCACCTTATCGATCATCGCTGCAATCCCTTTTTTAGGTGCAAAATATCAACCCGAAGTGCCTTTACATACCAGCCTTGATTCTGTCGCCAGCAGTATGAATGACATACCAGAGTCACTTGAAACGATGGGAATCAGCCTTTCTGACACTTCAGAAGGTCTAATATTGCTTAACGATAATTTATCTGAATTATCAAATGACATGTCTAAATTTGAAACTGATTTAGAAGATGCCCAGGATATTTTGGGAGAATATCGAAGGATCATTGAGGATACCGAAAACCAGGTTCGAACTTTTAACAAGGATTTACCAAGAAACCTTATATTGGTAAATTTGTTTATAACGGGCATCCTCTTTTCCCTGGGGATCGCACAATTTATCACGCTCTTTCAGGGTATTGCCTTTATTGAGGGCGAAAAACGAGTTGTCAATCTCGCAGATATCTCGCGAGAATAAATATTAAGTATTTAACCCACCAGAATCAGGAGATTTTATGAAACACTTTCTAGACATAGCCGATTTCTCACAACAGGAAATCACCAGATTGCTTGAATTGAGTGTAAAACTCAAAAAGGAATACAAATCAGGTGTATTCCGACCAATTCTAAAGAATAAAGTCCTTGCGATGGTTTTTCAAAAACCGAGCTTGCGAACACGGGTCAGTTTTGACATGGCAATGCGAACACTTGGGGGAGATGCCTTATATCTCTCACCGCAGGAAATTGGATTGGGCAAACGCGAGTCCATTGCCGATGTAGCAAGGGTTTTATCCGGATATGTTCAAGTAATCATGGCGAGAGTTTTTTCCCATGATCACATTCTTGAACTGGCAAAATGGTCACAGGTTCCGGTTATTAACGGGCTCAGCGATTATAACCATCCATGCCAGGCAATGGCAGATGCGCTCACCATATACGAGGAATTTGGGAGTCTAAAAGGCCGTACTGTATCATATATTGGTGATGGAAACAATGTTGCTGTTTCTCTCATGAAAATAGTCACAAAATTGGGTGCAGATTTCCGTATTGCCAATCCTGAAGATTATGATATGCCCGAGTCTGATATTCAACTTGGGAAAGATTTCGGATCAATCTCAGGAGGTTCGGTAACAACCTTACGCGATCCGAAGGACGCTGCAGAGGGAGCGGATGTCATCTATACAGATACATGGACAAGCATGGGACAGGAAGAAGAAGCAAAGAAACGAGAAAAAGTCTTCCCACCCTACCAGGTGAATCAAAGCATCGTTAATCTTGCAAAACCTGAAGTTATCGTTATGCACTGTCTTCCCGCCCATCGAGGTCAAGAAATTACCGACGAAGTGGCAGATGGCCCCCGCTCACGATTGTTCGAACAGGCTGAAAACAGAATGCATGCTCAAAAAGCAATTTTAGTTGATTTACTAGGTGGAGATCAGGATGTCAAATAGCAATTACTATATCGAACTTGAAGAAGAATATGGTGCCCATAATTACCATCCCCTCGATGTTGTTATTGAAAAAGGGGAAGGCGTTTGGGTTTATGATGTTGATGGTAATAAATACTTAGACTGCTTGAGTGCTTATTCAGCATTAAACCAGGGTCATAATCATCCGAAAATAAAAGAAGCAATGATCAACCAGCTTGACAGGCTGACGCTGACATCCAGGGCTTTTCGTAATGACAAGCTTGGCTTATTTTACAAAAAGCTTTCTGATATGACGGGTTATGAGATGTCATTGCCCATGAACAGTGGTGCAGAAGCTGTTGAAACAGCTATCAAAGTTGCAAGAAAATGGGCATATGTCACCAAGAAAATTCCCCGATATAAAGCGGAAATCATTGTTGCTGAAGGCAATTTTCACGGCAGGACAACCACCATCATATCCTTCACGACGACAGAAGAATATAAATATGATTTTGGTCCCTTTACACCCGGTTTTCCTGTGGTGGAATACGGCAGCATAGAAGCGATCAAAGCAGCGATCAATGAAAATACAGCAGCTATTATGCTGGAACCGCTCCAGGGAGAAAATGGCATTATCCTTCCTCCCGATGGGTATTTGAAAGCTGTTGCAGAGATTTGTAAAGAAAACAATATCTTGTTGATTGCTGATGAAATCCAAACTGGACTTGGGCGCACTGGGGCATTGTTTGCTTCCCATCACGAAAATGTCCGACCGGATATTACTGTAATCGGAAAGGCACTTTCAGGAGGCTTCTATCCTGTTTCTGCTGTGCTTGCAGATAAATATATTCTTGGTTTAATTCAACCTGGTGAACATGGCTCGACCTTTGGCGGCAATCCCCTTGCTGCAGCCGTAGGGATTGCGGCGCTTGAGGTGATTGAAGAAGAAAACCTGGTTGAAAAAGCTCAGAAAATGGGTGACTACATTCTTGAATACCTTGAGGAAATACCAAAGAAAAACATTATGGATATCCGCGGCAAAGGTTTATTAATTGGTGTGGAGTTAAAACACGAATTAGGCGGGGGCACGGCGTTTTGCTGAAGTGTTAAAGAAAAAAGGGATTCTCGTCAAAGAGACCCATAAACACATCCTTCGCCTTGCACCGCCCCTGATCATCGATCAGGAAACTGTGGATTGGATGCTGCCCATACTGCGAGAAGTCCTTTTATTAGATTAATGAACATTTTTCAAGGGAGTTGACCATGGATCGTTTTGCAAAAATTGTGTGCACATTAGGGCCAAGCAGCAATACCCGGTCTATGATACAGTCTTTGATCTCCGCCGGTATGAATGTTGCGCGGCTAAATTTTTCCCATGGCACGCATGAAGACCACGCCAGGCTCATTGAACTGATCAGAGAAATAGCCGATGAAATGGGGGTGGCAATAACCATTCTCCAAGATCTCCAAGGGCCAAAACTTCGCATTGGGAAACTCCCTGAAGGAAAAATTGAGTTAAAAGCTGGTGACCAGGTAACATTGAGTTCATCAGAGTCCTCTGTGGTGGATGCAGAGGATATTTTTATTCCCTTTGAAATCCCGGATCTTCACAAAGCACTGAAGCCTACCAATCACATACTTCTCGATGATGGACAAATTGAGATGGAAGTTCAGTCAGTCGATGGAGAACGGATCGAAGCAGTGGTTACTCTGGGTGGGACGCTCAAATCGAATAAAGGCGTTAATCTGCCAGGTGCGAACCTGACAATCCCAAGCTTCACTGAAAAGGATCGTGAAGATTTAAAGTTTGGCCTTGAAAAAGGCGTTGATATGGTCGCCATTTCCTTTGTCAAGGAAGCTCAGGACATCATTACTGTAAGAAATGCGATAAAAGAATATGCTCCAAATAGCTGGGCTGAAAGAACACCAATTATTGCTAAATTAGAACGTCCTGAAGCGTTAGATGATTTGGATGAAATCATGAAAGTGACGGAGGGAGTCATGGTTGCACGCGGTGATCTTGGTGTTGAAATGTCACCCGCAGCCGTCCCCATTGCACAGAAAGAAATCATAGCTTGTGCCAATGCCCATGCCAAGCTGGTGATCACAGCAACACAAATGTTGGATTCAATGATCAACAACCCGCGCCCTACCCGTGCTGAAGCCACGGATGTTGCCAACGCCGTTTTTGATGGTACTGACGCTGTCATGCTTTCAGGAGAGACTGCTGCAGGTCGCTATCCCCTGGAAAGTGTAAGTATGATGTCATCCATTATTATGACAGCTGAAGCTAACTATGCAAAATGGGGAGACATCACCTTTGAAACTGAAATGGCGGAGCAAAGTGATCCTGTTTCTATTACAAGAGCAGCCAGGGAATTGGCAAACGATCGCAATGTCGCTGCAATTGTTGTCTTTACGCAATCTGGAAGAACTGCCAGATTGATGTCTAAAACTCGCCCTGATGTGCCAATACTCGCTTTCACGCCGGAACTTTGCACTTACCAACAAATGAGCCTATATTGGGGTGTCACACCACTCCTGGTCCCCTACGCCGACACCCTTGAAATGATGATCAAGCATGTTGAAACAGCAATAGCAACAACGACCAGGCTAAAAAAGGGTCAGCAGGTCATTCTGATTTCCGGATTCCCGGTAGGCGCTTTCAGACAGCCTAACCTCGCACTTTTGCATACAATAGGTGATATCTAAAATAATAAACTGCATTGAAAAAACCGGCACTGAGTTTCAGATGCCGGTTTCTTTTTTAAGTAGGTAAATAGTTATAGCATACTTTGATTAATATGCTGCAACGTTTCCTGACTTGGGCGTAATTTATCTGAGGACATCCGATTGAGAGGTTCCTCCGTCAGGTCAAGATAATCATAAAGCGTGGGCTGTTCCGGGTCAACATAAATTAATCCCGTCAAAAGCCACCGATTCTTTTCTGCTTCT
>LGHA01000047.1 GCA_001508595.1 Anaerolineaceae bacterium 46_22
TTATACTTAAGTAAAGGTACTTGTCAGAACAACGGGACACACATAAAAGATCTGATGTTTTTTAGAGAAATAAGAAATGGGCTATAACTCAAAATCAATTAAAACAAAAGAAGTTCAATTGAACCAACTTGCTCAACAAGTAAAAACCCTGGATACATCGCCGCTTTACCAGGTCCGGATGGAAAACAATTACAAGCCCGTTTTTGGTGAAGGTAATCCCGATGCAACTATCATGTTTATTGGTGAAGCACCAGGCGCTCAAGAAGCAGAAACCGGCAGGCCTTTTGTAGGACGAGCAGGAAAACATCTCGATTCGCTGTTGCACTCGATAGATCTTCAGCGTGATGATGTTTATATAACCAACATCGTCAAAGATCGCCCGCCGGATAATCGCAATCCTCACGTCACAGAAATTGAAATTTATTCACCCTTCTTACGTGAGCAAATTGTAATCATTCAACCAAAAATCATTGCAACCCTGGGTCGATTTGCCATGGAGTTTATTTTTAAGTTATTCCAGCTTCCGTTATATGGGAAGAAAATAGGGGAAATTCACGGAACTGCACTGCATGCCTTCTCGGAATTAGGAGAAACAACAATCGTTCCTCTTTATCACCCGGCTGCAGTTTTTTACAATAGAAATCTTGAGGCAGTCCTCAAAAGAGATTTTGAGATCTTGAAAAAGCTGTCTTGATTAGCCAGATATGTAAAAAAACTAACAAGAAATCCTTAATAGTTCTTCCTTGACCACCGATAGATTAGTTGATACACTAAAAATGTGAAAAAACTTTATTAAAGAAAGGATGTAAAAATGGCTTATTCATTTACGAACTCCAAAGGGAAAACCTATTTCCTTCATCGAAAAGAAGTTAAATCGAAATCTGGAACACGTGATTTATATTTCTTTGCTGGTGATCTACGACCCGACTTCGCTGTTGACGAAGTTCCCGCAGGAAAACAGGTTGTTGAAATGAAATCCGGTTTACCCGTATTGAAAAAGGTTGAGTAAGTAAAGCCCTGAACTTAAAAACACCGCTGCTCGATTTGAGCAGCGGTGTTTTTGTTAATTAAAGAATTTTCTTATTTATGCTCTTTGTTTTCTTGTCGCTACATCAAATACCACTGCTGCAACCAACACTGCACCTCTTACAATGTACTGAGTCGAAATATCAATCCCCATTAAGTTCATGCCGTTTGTAAGTGACATCATTACGATTGCACCAATCAATGAGCCCGTCACCTTTCCGACACCACCCGCTGAAGAAACGCCGCCCACATATGCAGCAGCAATCGCATCCAGCTCAAAACCTTGACCAGCGGTTGTGGTCGCTGATTGTAAACGTGAAGCAAACAACATGCCTGAAAGGGCTGATAACATTCCCATTGACCCAAAGACCACATAAGTGATCTTGCTCACGCTGATGCCGCTTAATTCTGCTGCCTCTGGGTTGCCCCCGACTGCATAAATATGGCGGCCCAAAAAAGTCTGCGTTGTCAAAAAATGATAAATCAAAGTGACGCTTAATACAATCACTGCTGTCCAGGAAAGTCCGTTATAGCCTGCCAAAACGTATGTCACCGCACCAAGTAAGATGATCGTAAATATCGTTTTGACAATAAACATGTTCTTGGAAAGAACTTCAAAATCATAAGCCATTTTCTTTTTGCGGCTGCGGATTTCAGAAATAACAAGCAATACAGCACCGATGATACCAAGCAATAAGGTTAATTTATGCGTTCCGGGAAGAAATCCTTCGAGCGGAAGGTCTGGGATATAACCGTTTCCAATCGCATTAAATGTATCATTTGGGATCACAATTGTTCCGGTCTTTAAAGTCGCCCTCAGAAGCGCACCGCGGTAAATTAACCAACCTGCCAGGGTCGCCACAAAAGAAGGAATACCAAACTTTGCAATGGTAACTGCGGCTATCAATCCTGCAGCGACCCCAAAGATCAGGACAAGTGGAATAACAAGCAAAACAGGTAAATTCCAGGATGTCAATGCAATTGCTGCTAAAGCGCCCAGGAAACCTGCCAAATAGCCAACCGAGAGATCGATATGACGGATGACAATAACCAGGGTCATGCCGATAGCTAATACGGCAATGTAACCCATTTGATTCATCAAATTACTGATATTACGAGATGAAATAAAAATCCCATCAGTCGCTATGGTAAAGAATGCCATAATTACAAATAAGGCGATGTACATACCATAATCACGGATATTCTTTTTTAGTAGTGTTAGAAATTCTTTGAAAAATGACATTTTTTTACCCTCACATCGTAGCATATCGCATTACAATTTCCTGGTCAGCGTCTTCGGTCGATAACTCTCCTGTTATCTTTCCATCAGAAACAACGTAGATACGGTCAGTCATACCCAATATCTCTGGTAATTCAGAAGATATCATGATAATGCTCATACCTTGTTCAACCAGCTTGTTCATAATCGTAAATATTTCAAATTTTGCGCCAACATCTATTCCACGTGTTGGCTCATCAAGGATCATAATATCAGGGCTTACATATAACCATTTCGCCAAAGATACTTTCTGCTGATTACCGCCGCTTAAATAAAGCACCTTTTGTTCAATACTTGGCGTCTTTATACCAAGCGAATCGGTATATTCTCTTGCATCCTTGATCTCAGCATTGGCATCAATAACACCATACTTAAGAATTCTCTTTAAGTTGGCAATCGTGATATTGGATTTTACATCCTGTATCAGGATCAAACCATCACCCTTGCGATCCTCAGTGACATAAGCCAAACCGGCTTTAATCGCTTTTTCAGGATGATTGAATTTAACAGGTTCACCCCCAATGAGCATCTCACCATCTATCCGATAATTATCCGGGTTTCCGAATAGACTTAATGCCAGTTCTGTCCGGCCAGCACCCATTAATCCCGTAATGCCAAGGACCTCCCCCTTTCTCAACTCAAGATTTACATCCTTTAGGATTTGCCTCTCACGAGCCGGGTCGTAGGCATTCCAGTTTCTAACTTCGAAAACGACCTGGTCTGACTTCTTCTTTTTCCGTTCAGGATAAATATTCTCGATAGCACGGCCGACCATGTGCTTTATCAGAACATTCTCATTAACCTCACCATTATGAGCATCCAATGTTACGATACTTGCACCATCACGTAAAACGGTAACTTTATCAGCTATCGCAATTACCTCTTGTAGTTTATGAGAAATTAATATTGAGGTTACGCCCTGTTCTTTTAATTCTCTCAGTAAATCAAGCAAGTTGTCACTATCTGACTCATTTAAAGCAGACGTAGGTTCATCTAAAACCAATAGTTTTGCATCGCGGCTCAAGGCTTTTGCAATTTCGACCAGTTGTTGTTTGCCAATGCCCAATTGCTTTACCGGTGTTGATGGATTTACATCTAAACGGACTTTTTTAAGAATTTCCACCGTCTGTTTTATCGTTTCATTGATATCAACATTAATACCTTTGCAAATCTCATGACCCAAAAATACGTTTTCATAAACGGTCATTTCTGGTACAAGTGCTAATTCCTGGTAAATGACTGCGATACCTGCTTGTTCACTGTCCCGTGTACTCTTAAAATCTTGAAGCTTATCTTCAAAATAAATTTCTCCATCGTAAGATCCATACGGATGCACACCGCTCAACACCTTCATTAAAGTCGATTTGCCTGCACCATTTTCTCCCACAAGACAATGAATTTTTTGGCGCTCCACTTTAAAACTAACATTATCGAGTGCTTTTACACCTGGAAATTCTTTGGTGATGTTCTTCATTTCAAGAATTGGAACACTCATCTTCACTCCAAAATAATAAAAATCAAATAAATCCAAATTTGGGATAGTGATGGTAATAATATCATCACTATCCCTTTACTTTATCTAAATTTTCACAAACTTAATCAAGTCCTGTGAATTCACTGGCATCCCAGTAACCGGAGTCAATGATCGCTTCAACGACATTATCCTGATCAACCGAAATAACTTCGGATTGTTTGGCGGGAACCATGATCACACCATTGTCATACTCACCGGTGGTCTCAACGGTTTCACCCAGGACGACTGAAATCGCCATAGCAATTGCGTCATCGACCAGGTTTCGAACGTCCTTCAGAACGGTCATGGACTGCTTGCCGTCAATAATATATTGAACTGAGGCAATCTCAGCATCCTGGCCGGTCACCACGTAGCTGGTGATATCGGTGTCTGCGCCAAATGCATCTGCAATCGCCCGTGCGGTGCCATCGTTTGGTGCAAGGATGAACACATCACCCTTATCCTCTACAGAAGCAGCGGTCAGGTTCGCTTCAGCAAGGCTCTTGGCATCATCAAAGTCCCAGTTGGTTGTTACCTGGCTGATAATCTGTCCCATCTCATCTCGGGTCAATTCAGCCTTGTCCTGCAAATCAACAGCAGCGCTAGAATTTACAATGTAAAAGGTGCCGTCTGCAATCTTTGGCTGTAAAACGTTCCAGGCGCCTTCAAAGAACAGGAAAGCGTTATTGTCAGTCGCAGCACCTGCATACAGGTACAGCGGGTTGCCTTCGCCTTCAGCTTTGTCCACCAGGTATTGTGCCTGGGCTTCACCAACGGCGACACTGTCGAAGGTCACATAATAATCCACAGCATCGGTATCTGTGATCAAGCGGTCATAGGAAATGATGGTCACGCCTGCTTCACGTGCGGCTTCTGCGGATGCGGCTGCAGCGGCGCTGTCATGAGGGCAAAGGATGATAACTTCGACACCCTTGGTGATCAAAGCTTCAACATTCGCTTTTTCCTGTGAGGGATCTGCCTGGCTGAACAGGATCTCAACATCATAACCAGCTTCGTTGAGTTTTGCTTCAAAACGTGTCTGATCCTGGATCCAGCGGGGTTCGTCCTTCGTGGGGAGTACAATGCCCACAGATAGTTCAGCGGGGGCTTCTGGTTCTTCTGCAATGCCTTCTAAACCTGTGAACTCACTAGCATCCCAGTAACCGGAGTCAATGATCACTTCAACGACATTATCCTGGTCAACAGAAATAACTTCAGATTGTTTGGCGGGAACCATGATCACACCATTGTCATACTCACCGGTGGTCTCAACGGTTTCACCCTTTACGACTGAAATCGCCATAGCAATTGCGTCATCTACCAGGTTTCGAACGTCCTTCAGAACGGTCATGGACTGCTTGCCGTCAATAATGTATTGAACGGAGGCAATCTCAGCATCCTGCCCGGTCACCACGTAGCTGGAGATATCGGTGTCAGCGCCAAACGCATCTGCAATCGCCCGTGCGGTGCCATCGTTTGGAGCAAGGATAAACACATCGCCCTTATCCTCTGCAGAAGCAGCAGTCAGGTTCGCTTCAGCAAGGCTCTTGGCATCATCAAAGTCCCAGTTGGTTGTCACCTGGCCGATAATTTGTCCCATTTCATCTCGGGTCAATTCAGCTTTATCCTGCAAATCAATAGCCGCGCTTGAATTTACAATGTAGAAGGTGCCGTCTGCGATTTTTGGTTGCAAAACGTTCCAGGCGCCTTCAAAGAACAGGAAAGCATTGTTGTCGGTCGCAGCACCTGCATACAGATACAGCGGGTTGCCTTCGCCTTCAGCTTTGTCCACCAGGTATTGTGCCTGGGCTTCACCAACAGCAACACTGTCGAAGGTCACATAATAATCCACAGCATCGGTGTCCGTAATCAGGCGGTCATAGGAAATGATCGTCACGCCTGCTTCACGTGCGGCTTCTGCTGATGCAGCTGCTGCAGCGCTATCATGCGGGCAAAGGATGATAACTTCGACACCTTTGGTAATCAAAGATTCAACATTTGCCTTTTCCTGTGAGGGATCTGCCTGGCTGAACAGGATCTCAACATCATAACCAGCCTCGTTGAGTTTTGCCTCAAACCGAGTCTGGTCCTGTATCCAGCGTGGTTCGTCTTTCGTGGGAAGTACAATGCCCACAGCCAGCTCCGAAGGTTCGCTGGGTTCCTCGCCAACTGGCGGTTCGGCAGGTTCCTCTTCCTTGGGCGTACAGGCTGCGAATACCATAGAGAAAACTAACAACAAACTAAACAAAATTAACGATTTTTTCTTCATTTTCTTATCTCCTTATAGTGATTGGGGTTTTTCCAAGCTAAAATTTATATCTAATGAACCTCCTTACTTCCACATGAGCAGCCTCATATCCTTTATATGAAAGTCTCAATCAGGCTTATTCTGCCAGTTATTCACCGACATTAATCAATTTTATCTTAACCTTTTGTTAAACTGTTAAAAGACTTTCCCCTATTGGCTATAGGGGGAAATCCCCTATATTAATTGAGAAAAATTATTGCAACTTGTCGTTTTACTTTGCGTGGATGTTATAATGAATCTTATGAGGAAGTATAAAGTACTTTTAGCGGACGATCATGCTATTGTGCGTTCCGGCATTCGAAACACAATTGAAAATTTGCCATCAATCACTGTTGTTGGAGAAGCTGAAGATGGCCCATCTTTATTATCTGCGTTGAATGAATTAAACCCAGATATTTTAATGTTAGATGTGACAATGCCAAATTTCCAACCAATTTCCACCATCCAGTCCATTCGTGCGAATTATCCAAAGATGAAAATCCTTGTAATCAGCGCCTATGATGATGATGTTTATGTTCAAGGTCTTTTGGGCGCTGGGGTTGATGGTTATCATCTAAAAGACCAGCCGCTTCATGATCTTACATTAGCTGTAGAGAGGATCCTGGAAGGCGAACGGTGGATATCCAGCCCCCTGGTGGACAAACTTGTCAATATTTCAAATCCGAAAGAGCAAACGCCGTCGCTTACTTCACGACAGCGAGAAATTCTGTCATTATTACAAAAGGGCTGGAATAACCAGAAAATCGCCTATGAATTAGGATTGAGTATAAAAACCATTGAGAATCACTTAACCCGCATTTATCGAAGTTTAAATGTTCAAAGCCGACTTGAAGCAGTAAATTTTGTTTCTGCCAATCCACAAGTTCTGGGCACAAACGGTAAATCCGAAAACTTTCAACAAAACAATCTTTACGAAAAAAATGTCCCCGCTAACATTTTAATTGTGGATGATAATCCACGGTTCAGGTATCACTTAAGCCGCATCATCAATAAATTGTTTCCAAATATAAATATTCATGAAGCTGAATCCTTTAGTGAAGCGCTGAAGGCGATCAAATCAAAAGATTTTGACTTAATGTTCATTGATGTGATACTGGGCGATCAAAATGGTATTTCACTCGTAAAAAAGCTTATTAAAAATTCAAGCGACATAAGGATAATTCTGATCAGCGCATACCCCGACAAAGAATTTCATCGTCAGGGGATTGAAGCCGGTGCAACAGCCTTCATCGACAAAAAGATATTGGACACCGCAACGATTAAGCAAATTATTGGGGATACTATCCACAGTCAGTTAACTGTATAATCCTATCATGGAGCCATTACTACAAGCAGAGAACTTAAGCAAGCGTTTTGGGACACTTTCTGCCTTGCGCTGTATCAACTTATCCCTTTACCCAGGACAGGTTTTAGGAATTACCGGGCAGAGCGGATCAGGAAAATCGACCCTGGCCATGATTCTGGCTGGCATATATCCACCTGGCGAAGGACAAATCATTTTTGATGGAAAGATAATTACAAACTCTGAAAACGTCCGGTCATTAGGGATAGAGGTCATCCACCAAAGTCCTCGTTTGGCTGAAAATCTGGATATCACCAGTAATATTTTTTTGGGCAATGAAATCCCTCTACCCATCATCAATAAGTTTTTAAAAATTCCTGATCAACACAAGATGGACCAAAAAGCGATTGAGCTTTTAAAACAGCTTGATGTGGATTTTGACAGTCTCAGGGAAAAAGTTTTTAACTTGAGCTTGGAAAAGCGTCAAATGATCGCTATTGCACAAGTTATGACCAGCGAACCAAAGCTCATCATCATTGATGAACCAACGCAGGTGTTAAGCTACCCCTATCAGAAAATATTATTGAACTTAATTTCGCAATGGCAAAAACAAGGGGTATCGATTATCTTTTTCAGCAGCAACCTCGATCATCATTTAGATGTCACAGACAAAATTATCGTCATGAGAGAAGGATATTGTGCCGCCGAATTTAAAACCGAGGATGCAGATCGAGAAGAAATCATTGCTTCTATGGTTGGAACAACGGATTATCAACAACTC
>LGHA01000048.1 GCA_001508595.1 Anaerolineaceae bacterium 46_22
TCATCTAGCTTATGGTGTGTTGAAAACACAAAAGCCTTTTGACCCAAATTATGGCGCTCAATTCAATTTTGGCTCTTGACTTTTATTACGGTATCTACGGAAAAATAATCTATCTATGTTACAATTCATCTCGATAACAGCTGATACCTGATACATACTCACTACTCACCACTCACGAGGCTTCCATGAACCCAGTCATTTCACGCTTTATCCGATACATAAAAATCGATACCCAATCAGCACGCAAATCAGACACCTTCCCAAGCACGCAAAAACAGCTTGAGCTGGCAAAACTGCTTGAACAAGAGCTCAAAGAACTTGGCTTGAAGGATGCTGCCATTGATGAATTTGGCTATGTGACCGCAACCCTGCCCGCAAACACCGACCAAAAAGATTTGCCCATCATTGGTTTCCTGGCGCACATGGACACCAGCCCTGACCTCTCTGGTGAGAACGTCGATCTACAATTCATTGAGGATTATGACGGCGGAACAGTCGTGTTGAATGCAGAGAAAAATATCACCATGTCGCCGGATGAATTCCCTGCGCTCAAGAAATATATCGGAAAAACCCTGATCACCACAGACGGCACCACGCTCCTGGGGGCAGACAATAAGGCGGGGATCGCTGAGATCATGACCGCTGTAGAATACCTTTTGGCGCATCCCGAAATCAAACACGGCACCATCAAGATCGGTTTCACCCCGGATGAAGAAGTTGGTCACGGTGTGGATTATTTCGATGTCGAAAAATTCGGCGCCGATTTTGCCTACACCATTGACGGCGGTGAAATCGGTGAAGTGCAATATGAGAACTTCAACGCTGCCGGTGTTGAGGTGACCATTCACGGTCGTAATGTACACCCCGGCAAAGCCAAAATGAAAATGCGCAACGCATTGCTGATTGGGATGGAATTCAATGAATTGCTGCCCGTGTTTGAACGTCCTGAATTTACTGAAAATTATGAGGGCTTTTATCACCTTTACGAAATCAACGGCACGGTTGAAGAAGCCGCCATGGCGTACATCATCCGGGATCACGACAGCGAGAAATTTGAAGTGAAAAAACGCCTGATCCAAAAAGCAGCGGATTTTATCAATGAAAAATACGGTGAACGGGTTATTGAACTTACACTGGAAGACCAATATTACAATATGCGTGAGATGGTAGAACCCCATCCTGAAATCATGAAAATTGCGGTCGAAGCAGTCAAATCCGTTGGCGTGACACCGCTTATCATCCCTGTGCGCGGCGGTACGGACGGCAGCCGCCTGTCATACATGGGGCTGCCAACGCCTAATATCTTCACCGGCGGGCATTATTTCCACGGGAAGTACGAGTTTATCCCTACCTTTGCCATGGAGAAAGCCGTTGAAACCCTGGTTGCCATTGCAGCCCTGATCCCAAACAGATAAGCCGTTGTCTAGATTCTAAATAGCTGTTAATTTAAGAGGATTGCCAGCAGCAAACCCATTATTCCCGCGCTGATGGTGCAGGCTGCATTCACCCAATCGTTATTTAGCCACATCAAACCCCGTAAATGCTCGGTAGAATTCCCGCAGCGATGCAATGGATGCTGCTCCGTTTTCTTTTTACACGTCGGGCAGAAATAAATTGCCAGCAAGCTTGCACCCAGGTGGGAATCCACCAACGCGCCAAACATTCCGCTCCCGGTGATCACTAAAAATTGCAAAAACGGACGCACATCACCCCCATGCCCCCAGTCAGCTGAGGCTTGCAAGCCCACGGCAACGCCAACCAGGGCGGACCCACCGAGGGATGCCAAAGTCCCCACCAGGCTGACGCCCCCCGAGGTACCCTTTGGAACCTGCCTGAAGGTGCTCAACAAAACCGGTTTGCTGGGGTTGAGCAAACCCAGCTCTGTTCCCCAGGTGTCAGCATTAGCGGCGGCTAAGCTCGCCCCAAAGCCAATCCATAATGCAATCAACAGCTCAGAGGCAGGTGAGAATCTTGAGAGAATAAAATAGGACAGCGCCATAAAGCCTGCTATACCTCCGTTTGCCGCTACCTGCCAGGCGTCGCGGCGAGATCCCTTTGAAAAATTCTCCCCGAAAATCCCCTTTTTCTTTTCAAAAAATTTTGAGAGCGCACTTGAAGAGATAAAGAAAACCAGCAGGATCAGCGCCCATTCTAGACCACCCAACGCAAAGACAATCGTACCTAAAATGGCAGCTGCTACACCCCGCTTTTGTTAAGTGCTTTGGCGCGGCATGCTAAATAAGCAATGGCCAATGCCACCAATAAACCCGTTAATAATTTCATCACTTAAAAGTTCTGAGAAATCTTAATCAAATCTATCAACTTGAACTATTCGAATAAACCTTTAGAAAATTAAAGTCAAGCTGCCAATGAGCAGTAAAATGCCGGTAACGCCTGCGGTTCCCCACAGGATGTAGGCACCCAACATCAGGTCCCCGCCTCGGCGATAGAGAAAAATACCGGCAAACAGATTAAACAACCAGATCATGCCATCCAAAATGGATAACAATAGCAGTCTCTCTGCCGGCGCATCCCCTTCACCGCCCGTCCAGGTCAAAGTATCCAGTCCAGGTATCGCAATGGCATTGACAATTAGAAGAATCAGTCCAATGGCAAAACCTGATAAGATCAGGCTGCGTGCCAGGCGATCCTCCCAGACTCGCCCAATCAACACCCTGGGATAAACAGACTGCGCCTCAATGGGCGTCAGGCTGCCTAATTCATTGACCTGGCGAAAAAAGGCCATAAATTGATTGACTTGTTCAGGAGAAATTGCAAACACTTTCTCAGAAGTTGCCACCAAAATCATGTGCGCAGTATCCGACGCAGCAAATTCAACCTGTCCCAATTCTGATACTTTACGCACGCCAAGAATTGCTCCTGGCATACGCAGCCAGGGCAAAGGCAGTCTGAATCCCAGATCGGATGCAGGACGTATCCACTCAATGGCATTCAAAGGGATATCCTCACGGCGTAATCCCCAGCGAATCATCAAGCCATCGCGCCGCAAGGCATATAAAGCGCTCGCCAAAGCGTACAGTCGATAGGCTAACAAGGGGATGGGGGCAAGGAATACAAGGGCTAACAGCATGTGGAATAAAAAATCCAGCCCTGAAGCATCCCGGGCTGCCAAATAAAAGAAATATGCCCCTGCACCTGCAAGGATCAGGATGGACGCGCCAAAAATGAGGGACCCTGTACGGCGTGGGGGGAAAAATACCTTCTCCATAATATTATGCGTTCAACATTATCGTTTAGCAGAAACAAGCGCTTCAGCTAAACGCTGGCAGACGGTCAGGACCTCTTCTTCGGACATCCTGCCAGAAAAGGGCAAAGCCAAACTGCGATTTCCCAAATCCTCAGTCACGGGGAAATCACCTTGCTGGTAACCAAACATTTTGACCATGTACGGCTGTGTATGAATGGGTGCGAAATAAGGCCTGACCGGCACACCCTTTTCTTCAAGGATCACTGCCAGGCGATCCCGGTCTATTTTCTCGTCCACCTTTATCACGTACACAAACCAGCTGACTTTGGTGGTGTTCTCAACCAGCTGCGGTGGGGTGACTTCTTCAATATTTTTCAGGTGTTCTGCATACCAATCCGCCACACGAGCGCGTTTTGCAAGCAAAGACTCCAAACGTTTTAGTTGCGAAAGCCCAAGTGCTGCGCTCATTTCATCCAGGCGGTAGTTATAGCCCAAAAAGGTATGCTGCAGCCAGGTATCTCCCGGAGCGCGTCCCTGGTTGCGAAGCGCTCGCATGAAGTCAGCTGCTTCATCATCATCTGTGATGATCATGCCGCCCTCACCCGTGGTAATTTGCTTGTTTGGATAAAAAGCAAACACACCATAATCGCCCAGGGTTCCTGCATAACGCCCTTGATATTCACCGCCCAAAGCCTCACAAGAATCCTCGATGATCTTCAAATCATATTGTTTTGCAATGACATTGATCGGGTCGTAATCCGCCGGCTGTCCAAAAACATCCACGGGCAAAATGGCTTTAACCGATCCTGACTGCCCCTGGTTGAAATCCGGCACCCGACGCGGCAGCCTCCTGCGGGCACTCTCACCACCCAAAGACAGGTCTTCAACAGCCTGGGCTAAAAGATCGACATCGATGTTCCCTGTAATCAGGTCAACATCAACAAAAACTGGGATGGCTTTTTCAAATAAAATCACATTGGTTGAAGAAACAAAAGAAAAAGGTGTGGTAATAACGATATCCCCCGGATTGATGTCGGCCGCGCGAATACATAAATGCAGCCCTGCCGTGCCCGAATTAACGCCAATGGCATGCTTTGCACCAGTGAGTTCACAAAAAGCTTTTTCAAAAGCGTCAATATTGGGGCCCATACTCAGATTGGGCGTGTTGACGACCGCCTCCACCGCCTGTCGGTCGGCTTCGGTCAGATCAGGAGATGACATGCGAATTTTCATAGGTCCTCACAATTTTCAAGCCTTCTACGATCAAGGCAATTATTCTAAGCTGAAATTCCATTCACCAGCAAACACAATTATAACGGTTAATGGAAGCAACGCCCACAAATAAGCCCCATGTGTTTGAAACACATGGGGCTTGAAATTTGAGTTGATTTATCTTGAATTAGGCAGTTTCTATAGCTTCTGCTTTATATTCAGCACCCCTGCGCAGGGCTTCTTTATTTAAGGGCAATAATTTTTTGTGGCGCTCAGGCAAGTGCCTGTCCAAAGCAGCGCCTACTGCTTCCAGGGAAAGCAAGTCCAAGTTTCCTAAAAGCGCACCCAGCATCACCATATTGGTTGCACGTTCACTGCCTAATTCCATTGCAATTTCATTGGCAGGGATGCTGACGATCTTGATATCCTTTCGTTGCACCTCCCTGTTGACCATGGAAGCATTAACGACCAGGACGCCGCCCTCCTTGACCAGATTTTCGAATTTCTCCAAAGATGGCAGATTCATGGCGAGCACAGCCGTCGGTCGATTAACCAGTGGCGAACCGATCTCCTCATCAGAAATAACCACCGTGCAGTTCGCTGTCCCACCGCGCATCTCAGGTCCATAAGAAGGAAACCAGGTCACTTCTTTACCTTCATCCAGGGCGGTGTAGGATAATAGTTGTCCCGCAAACAGGACACCCTGTCCGCCAAAGCCAGCAATAATCACTTCTTGTTGCATATCTGAACCTCCCTAAATCTTAAGTTCCGCGACTGCGGATGAGACTTTGTAGTCGCCTAATGGGTAGAACGGAAGCATGCGTTCCTCTATCCAATCACGAGCCCCTGCTGCCGTCAAACCCCAGTTCGTTGGACAGGTTGACAACAATTCGACCAGGGCAAAACCCAAACCATGCTTTTGGACTTCAAAAGCGGTCCGTATCGCTTTCTTAGCCCGCCGGATTTCCCGTGATGAGTGTAAACTGCGTCGAACAATATAGGCTGACCCTTCTAAAGTGGATAGCAGCTCTGCAGTTTGGATGGGGAAACCCTGGCGATCTGTGTCACGTCCGGTCGGTGAAGAGGTTGTTTTCTGACCGGGCAGCGTGGTTGGCGCCATCTGTCCGCCCGTCATACCGTAATTGGCATTATTGATGAAGATCACGGTAATTTTCTCACCGCGTGAAGCTGCACCGACAATCTCACCCATGCCAATCGATGCCAAATCGCCATCACCCTGGTAGGTAAATACCGTGCGATCTGGATAAACCCGCTTGATACCGGTTGCCATCGCCGGCGCTCGTCCATGGGCAGCTTCCACAAAATCGATATTAAAGTAATTGTATGCAAAAACGGAACAACCCACAGAGGCTACACCAATTGTATTTCCCGTCTCACCCATTTCATCTAATACCTCTGCAATCAGACGATGCGCTACGCCGTGGGTACAACCCGGGCAATAGTGGGTTACACGGGGATCCAAAGCCTCAGGTCGTTCATAAACAATCTTTGCAGGTACATCTGTCATTACCATTATTCTCTCCTTAACCTATCGTCTCTGATAATCTCGTTAGCCATCGGTCTCTAGGGTGACCTTCCGTTGTAAGAGGACCATCCACAAGCCGCTTGATTTCTGTCAGGACTTCATCCGGGTAAGGCACAACGCCGCCCATTCGCCCAAAAAACTCCACCGGTTTCCGCCCTCTTACGACCAGGCGGACATCTTCCAGCATTTGTCCAGAATTCATTTCGACTACCAAAAAGGCTTTTGCTTTCTTCGTGAGTTCATCGAGAACATCCTTTGGGAAAGGTGCCAGGGTGATCGGGCGTAATAGCCCAACCTTTATGCCCAGTTCACGTGCGGCGCGAACTGCCGAAAGAGAAATTCTTCCAGCCGTACCAAAACCAACCACCACGTACTCAGCATCGTCAATATAATAACCCTTATAACGAACTTCGTTCTTCTCGATTTCCTGCCAGCGTTTCATCAAGCGAAGATTCATAACTTCCTGTGCCGGTGGATCAAGGTTGATCGAGGTAAGCACACGCTTTTCACCGCCATCGGTTCCTCGTACCGCCCAGTCTGGAATATCCGTTTTCAGAGGCTGCATTGGGGGCAGTTCCGCCGGTTCCATCATCTGACCGATGCTGCCATCGAGCAAAATTGCCACAATATGGCGATATTTCTCGGCTAAATCAAAAGCCAATGCCGTCAAATCAACGGCTTCCTGAACACTGGCAGGCGCTAGTACCAGGAGGTGATAATCACCGTGACCGCCGCCGTGGACGATCTGATTATAATCTCCCTGTGCCGGGGCAATGTTCCCAAGACCGGGTCCGCCCCGGACGACATCCACCAGGACTGCGGGGACTTCTGTCCCTGCAATATAGGATAAGCCCTCCATCATCAAGCTCACACCGGGGCTGGATGAGGAGGTCATCACCCGCTTCCCTGTGCAGGCTGCCCCATAAACCATATTGATGGCGCCCAATTCGCTTTCAGCCTGGACAAAGGGGCGTCCAATTTCGGGCATTCGGGCGGAGAGATGCTCCAACAATTCTGTTTGGGGAGTGATTGGGTAGCCAAAATAGGCTTCAAGACCAGCGCGTAATGCGGCTTCAGCGACAGCAGTGTTGCCTTTGATTAATTCTTTTGCCATCTTAAGCCTCCGCCTTTTGTCTTTCATAACGATAAACGGTGATAGCTGCATCGGGGCAGACGATGGCACAGATAACGCAACCAGTGCAGGCTTCAGGATTAACCATGTGAGCCGGGTGGTACCCCTTGGGTGTCAGCCGATCCATATCCAAGGCAAGTACATCAAATGGACAATCTGTCACGCACAATTCGCAAGCCTTACAATGCATTTCATCGACTTCGATATATCCCTTCGCGGGCATAAACAATCCTCCTTATTATGTTAACTATTTGTGATAAGTCCTGAGTGATGAATTGGTGAGCATTACAGGACACGTGTTTATAGTATACTCCAAAATAACACCCCTATTTTTCTGAAGCGCCGCGTGTGTCACAATTTCGGCGTGATTTCTATCATTTAATTCTAACTGTTGATAACACTTATTGAGTGACCCCGCTATATATCGTGAGACACCTTTTAAACCAATTGCAGTTTATTAAACAATGAAGGAAGGTCATTCACCAGGGATGGCTCCCGTTTTGACAGGTAGTGGATAAAGGCTTCTCCCCCGGCGTAAAAAGAGACACGGCTGAAAGGCGGATTGATGCCTCCCTTGTTTTCCAGCAACCCTAATTGGCGTTTCACCAGGTTTTCAACCCAGCGAGCAAATCCCTCCTTCCACTCCTGCCAAACCATGTATTCAAAGTCGTGAAGGCCTAAATATGTTTTGAGCATCTTTCGGCTTGAAAGCAATATTTTGTGATCTTCGGATTTCAACGCATCCAGGAAAGCCTGATAAGGTTCAATGAAGTTTACGGCGGTATACGGAAAAGGATGCTCAATTTCCCACATGAAATTCCCCTGCTCCTGTGCATGACGGGCAATATCAAGCTGCATCTTCAATGTTTGTTCGCAGGTTTCATATTGGTAGCAGTGGACAAATTCATGCAAAATGGTCACATAGCCATCTGTCGAATCAAAGACTTCTGGGGTAACCACACAGGCAATTCGCCCACCATAATCCTCGAGTTGAAAAGCAGCACGAATGCCTACGGGGATCGGCAT
>LGHA01000226.1 GCA_001508595.1 Anaerolineaceae bacterium 46_22
TTAGCTGGCCCCGTTGGATGCGGTTAAAGGAAAGCGGCGGGAACGTTAAGCTGTTATTCAGCGAAGTCGAGGATGCACCACAGAATGGGCTCGAGCGTCCGGTACAGCTTGTGATCGGTGAAGCCAGCCTGGCAGGGCTGCCCATTGAGCCAACCGGGCAAATCCAGACCAACCTGGGGGCAGGGCAGGACCTGGAATTGTGGTGGGCGGTCCCCCCCATTCACGCCGGGGACTTTTCTGGCGAGGTTATTCTCTCATTTGGTTTTTTTGAGGAGGAGTCCCCTGGCATGATCACGGTTCCGGTGGCTGTGGTGGATTTTGAAATCAGGGTGATCAGTTTATTCGGCATGGAAAGAAATTTAGTTTTGTGGTTTGGTTTTATGGGCATGGTCTTGTGGGGCGCATTATTTGTGCTTGGGCGGGCAGTTCAACATTAATAAGAATGAGTGATAAAAATGGATAAACAAAAACCCGAAATTAAGTCTTCAGCGGTTGAAAACGTTAAAAGGAATGCGCTGGTTTCTGCGTCCGCCGGCTGCCTGACAATGATTGTGGCGGGTGCGGCTTTGCTGGTGGGCTTGTTGATTGATGCTCGCCTGGGGACAGCGCCAAAATGGACATTGATTTTAGTGATCGCCAGCGCACCCTTCACTTTGGGGGGCGTTTATTTGATCGTGAGGCGCGTGCTGCGCCGTGCGCGGGAGGAGCAGGCACCGTCGGTAGATGATGAAGAATTGTAGGGCGGGATGCGGTTTTCATCCCGCCGAATACCATGTGTATGTCACAAACCATTGATTTTGTGTGGTGCAATGAAGAACGCATTGCACCCTACTGAATAACCCTTGTTTATACGCCTCATTCGGGTTATATTAATCAACAGGAATCCAACTGAAAGGACTCGCAAATTTTGACCGAAAAGCGCATGAAACATCTGAAAGCCTGCCTTGTTGAAATGACCGACTGGGTGCGCAACACCTTTGAAGATACCTTGATCTCCGGCATTGCCTGGGACTCGCGCAAGGTCCGACCTGGCGACCTGTTTTTTGCCCTGGTGGGTGAGAATTTTGATGGTCACCAATTCATCACAAGCGCCGTAAAACAGGGGGCTGCGGCAGTGGTAGGCACCAGGCCGCCCATGCCCTTAGAAGTGCCCTATGTGCAGCTGCAGGGGGATGACAGGCTCGCGGTAGCAAAGGTCGCAGCCGCTTTTTATGACCACCCGTCACGTGACCTGGTGGTGATCGGAGTGACCGGTTGTTACAACGCCAGAAGCACCGGACATCCAGCGTTACCTGGCACGCATGCGGGACGCCGGGTTGACCCATGTTGTCCTGGAGACCACGTCCCATGGATTGATACAAAAGCGTGTGGCAGAGGTGGATTATGACCTGGCAGCGGTTACTAACGTCACCCATGAGCACCTGGATTATCACCGCAATTATCAGGGGTATTTGCAAGCCAAAGGGAAGCTGGTTGAAGCTTTATCCGGTGGAGATGCATCTAAAAAAGGCGTCAGGAAACTGGCTGTGCTGAACAAGGACGACCAATCCTACCCTTACCTTGCTAAGATTTCGCCGGCGAAGATAATTTCGTATAGTATAAAAAGTGATGCCGACATTTGGGCGGATCAAATTGAGAACACGGCGCAATACCTTTCTTTTGCGGTTCATGGACAGGGCAAGGACTTCGTCATCAAGACGCCCCTGATCGGCAGGTATAACGTCCATAACAGCCTGGCGGCTTTGGGGGTTACGGTCTTTGGGTTGGATATTCCTGTGTCCGCAGCCCAGAAGGCTTTTGAAACCATTCCACCGGTACCGGGTAGGATGGAGCGCATCGACTTAGGCCAGGACTTTTTAGCTATTGTTGATTTTGCACACACACCCAATGCCATCACGCAAGCATTGATGACTGCTCGAGAATTAACGACGGGGAAGGTGATTGCTGTGTTTGGATCCGCCGGTTTGCGCGATGTGGAGAAGCGCAAGTTGATGCCGGAGATAGCCGTGCAGATTGCGGATGAGGTCATCCTGACGACTGAGGACCCCCGGACGGAATCATTGGACGCGATATTGGCGGATATGAAGGAAGGTGCTGAGAAGGGCGGGGGAAAAGAGGGTGTGGATTTCTGGTTGGAACCTGACCGACCGGATGCAATTCGTAAGGCTGTTGCTAGAGCGAGTGCGGGTGACCTGGTGGTCACATGCGGTAAGGGGCATGAGCAGTCGATGTGTTTTGGGCATGTTGAGTATCCATGGGATGACCGAACGGCTTTACGCGCCGCCCTGGCGGAGCATTTAGGGCTGCACGGTCCCGAAATGCCAGAGCTGCCTACGAGTAAGTGATCTTCGTAGGGTGCGCAGAGGTTGCCTGCGCACCATGGAATGAAAAATCTGAAACACGGTATTGCACATAAGCAAATTACATTCCATAAGATTGTTGTTGTCACGTAGGTTGCTGGCGCAACCATATGTGACCTACGTGAATCCTAATTGCCTAATACCCAAAACCTAATTACCAACCCTTAAACAACAACTGCCCCGATAATCTGGGGCAGTTAGTATTTCTAATGATTTTCAATTACCGTCGGCGGTTGCCGCCGCGACGATTGCTGCTCTTCTTTCCGCCGCTGTCCTGAGCCTGGGCTTCTTCAAGCGTCCAGCCTTCGAGGAGTGCCTGGCGTGAAAGTCGGATTTTGCCCTGGTTGTCGATGTTGGTAACCATGACGGTGATCTCATCACCCTCTTTGACCACATCGGAAACCTTGCTTACATGGCTGGTGTCCAGCTGTGAAATGTGCACCAGGCCGTCTTGACCGGGCAGAATTTCAACAAAGGCACCAAAATCAACAACACGAAC
>LGHA01000049.1 GCA_001508595.1 Anaerolineaceae bacterium 46_22
TATCCTTCAACCTTCTCTTCTACATCTTTAACCGCAAGCTCCTTAAACTCATCCACCAGCATTGCGCCTAAACGCTCACCGCTTCGTCGGCGAATATCCACCTGCCCATTTTCCATCTCACGATCGCCAACCACGAGCATATAAGGCACCTTCCGCTTTTCTGCATCTCGGATCTTTGCGTTCATCCGGTCACTTCTATCATCCACCTCAACACGCAAATCCGCTTCTCTCAACTGCTCGGCAACCTCTCTAGCAAAATCCACATGGCGGTCTGCAATCGGGATGATCACTGCCTGGGTTGGTGACAGCCACACCGGGAATGCACCGCCGTAATGCTCTATCAACACGCCAAAGAAACGTTCGATGCTGCCTAAAAGTGCCCGGTGGATCATGTACGGGCGATATGCCTGTCCGTCCTCTTCGATGTAAGTCATATCAAAGCGCTCTGGCTCGTTAAAATCAAATTGGATCGTTGAAAGCTGCCATTCCCTGCCTAAAGCATCTTTGACCTTCAGATCAATCTTTGGTCCATAAAAAGCGCCGCCCCCTTCATCGACCTGGTAGGGCAATTTTGCCCGCTTGAGGGATTGTTCCAATGCGGCTTCAGCATCTTGCCATTGTTTCGGCTCCCCAACAGCTTTCTCAGGCATTGTACTTAGATAGGCTTCAATTTCATCAAAGCCAAAGGCACGCAGCATATTAAGGCTGAAGGACAGCACAAAATCGATTTCTTCTGGCATCTGGCTCGGGGCGCAAAAATGGTGGGCATCATCCTGCGTGAAACCGCGCACCCGCATTAATCCATGCATCACACCGCTGCGTTCATAGCGATACACCGTTCCTTTTTCAGCATAGCGCATGGGTAAATCACGATAGGATCGAATATCCGATTTGTAGATCTCAATATGGAAGGGGCAGTTCATTGGCTTGAGATAATACTTCTGATCCTCGATTTCAATTGGGGCATACATGTTCTCCGCATAAAAGCCAAGATGTCCACTCTTTTCCCATAAGTCGGCCTTTCCAATGTGGGGTGTATACACAAAATCATAGCCATTTTTGAGGTGCTGATCTTCCCAGAAACGTTCTGCCAAAAAGCGAACCATTGCCCCATTAGGATGCCACAGAACAAGCCCTGAGCCCACATTATCACTGATGCTGTACAGGTCCAGTTCCTTACCGAGTTTGCGGTGATCGCGTTTCTTCGCTTCTTCCAGGCGCCAGAGGTATTGCTTCAGGTCCTTGGGTGAGAGCCACGCCGTGCCGTAAATACGCTGGAGCATGGGGTTATTCTCATCCCCACGCCAGTATGCGCCCGCAACATTCATCAATTTGATCGCCTTGGGATTAATCTTGCCCGTGCTCTCCAAATGCGGTCCGCGGCACAGATCCACAAATGCATCGCTCTTATAAATCGTGATGACTTCTTTCTCGTCCACAGGGTCACCGTGCTCATCAACATCACCCTTTTCCAAGCCTTCGATCAGCTCAAGTTTGTAGGGCTGATCCGCGAAGATTTCACGGGCTTGCTTAGCCGAAACCTCTTCTCGGACGAATGCACTGTCATTCTTGATGATCTCACGCATTCGATCTTCAATTTCCTCGAGATCTTCTGGCGTCAAGGGTCTGGGGAGATCAAAATCGTAATAGAAACCATCCTCAATGGGTGGACCTATTGCAACTTTTCCTTCCGGGAATTTTTCGAGCACTGCCTGTGCCATCACATGGGCAGCAGAGTGGCGCAACCGATATAATTTTGATTCTTCATATTTTTCTGCCATTTTATCCTCCTCCGGATAAATTAATCTTTAGTTGTTTCTTATTATTCATTAGTTCTAAAATCATTCCTTTTGTTAAACAAAAAACCCTCGCCCACTGGGGCGAGAGGTCTCTCACGCGGTTCCACCCAGATTAGCTGATAAATTCTGTTAACAGCCATCTCTTGGTGCCGATAACGGGGCAAACCGTTCACCTTACTCTGCATGGGCATTTCGGGATCATGCTCTCGGGAGGTTTTCATTGATCTTTGCTTAAGAAGATTTTCAGCCGTTGATCTTCTCTCTCTAGAAGCCAGAATTTCAATTACTCGTCCTGGTCAATGCTTTTTAATATTCAGTGGGTGGTATAGGGCTCGAACCTACGACCTCCGCGATGTCAACGCGACGCTCTAACCAACTGAGCTAACCACCCGAATAATCATAACATTATACGGTGCACAGCCCTAAAATGCAAGCATTAAAATAGGAATAAGATGCCTTTCATCATATAAAATATAAGAATTTTCATGACCGATTTCGCCTTGTCAGCATTTCAGGTGGATGATAATATTAAGTCGGAAGTAGTGGAATGGACTGTCTCTAATAACTAAAAAGGAGCCTTTTATGTCTCATATGTTTGTCCCCGGTCCCGTTGATGTGGACCAAGATGTACTTGAAGCCCAGACGAAACCAATGATCCCGCACCGCTCAGCAGAATTTGAAACAATCTTTCGCGGGACGGAAGCAAAGCTTAAGAAAGTCTTTTTAACGGAGAACCGTGTTTTACAGCCACCTGCCACAGGAACCGGCATGCAAGAAGCTGGCATTCGCAACCTTGTTCAAAAAGACGTGCTTTCGTGCGTCAATGGTGCTTTTAGCGAGCGCTGGTACCAGGTTGCAGTCACCAATGGCAAACAAGCAGATCGATTGGAAGCTGAATGGGGAGATATCATCACCCCGGATAAGATGGCGGATGCACTCAAAGCAAAATCCTACGAAGCCGTCACTATCGTTCACAATGAGACTTCAACCGGAGTCGAAAACCCCCTTAAAGAACTTGCCGCTGTGGTTCATGACGTCAGCCCGAATACCCTGATCCTGGTGGATGCAGTCTCCTCAATGGGTGGCGTGAAAATTGAAACCGATGCATGGGGCGTTGATTTTATCCTCACATCCTCACAAAAATGCTTTGCCATGCCCCCTGGTATGTCTTTTGCCGCAGTTTCCGATCGTGCGCTTGAACGGGCGGAAAAGGTCGAAAATCGCGGCTGGTACTTCGACCTTCTGCGCCTGGAAAAACACCGCATCAAGAACTCCACACCCATGACTCCCACCATGTCATTGATCTGGGCACTCGATGTGCAGTTAGATAAGATGCTTGCTGAAGGGCTCGACAATCGTTTTGCACGCCATCAAGCGATGGCAGAACGCGTCCAATCCTGGGCGGTTGAGCATGGGATGGAACCCCTGGCGCCGCAAGGCTACCGGTCAAAAACCGTCTCGACCATCAAGAACTTGCGCGGGGTGGATATCGCTGCCCTTAACAAATTCTTACTCACCAAGGGCATGCGCCTTTCCAACGGCTATGGCGACTTGAAGAATAAGACCTTCCGCATTGCACACATGGGCGAAACAAAAATGCACCATGTTGATGAGTTGTTGGAAGCCTTTGAAGCCTTCATGGAGAATATGTAAGCATTTTTAAACCTCAAAACAACTTGCCCGGTCAGCACCTTGTGTGGCCGGGCATCTTTAATTAATAAGTTTTTACAGAGTACAGGTGACCCATGACTGAGATCGTTCAAATTAAGATGGAAAAACTGGTGTACGGCGGCGACTGCCTGGGCAGACTCCCCGATGGACGTGCTGTCTTTGTGCCTTTCGTCCTGCCCGGTGAAATTGTAAAAATCGAAATTGTTGACGAAAAGCAGCGCTTTGCCCGCGCAATTCCTATTGAGATCATTGAGGAATCACCTGACCGCATCACACCACGCTGTATTCACTTTGGCGAATGCGGCGGCTGCCAGTACCAGAATCTCGACTATGCGAAACAACTGAAGGCAAAAGAGGCTATTGTCAGGGACCAATTTGAGCGCATCGGCAAGTTTGTAGATCCGCCGATCAAGCCCATTGTCCCATCCCCATCGCTATGGAATTATCGCAACACTGTCCAATTTCAGATTGGCAAGGGCGGCGAGCTGGGCTACATCCATGCCGATGGTGAGCACTTATTACCGATTTACGAATGCCACCTCCCCCAAGCCATGATTAACGATTTATGGCCGCAAATTGAGCTGGGGGCAGACCCGGGCTTGTACCGTTTGGGGATCAGGCAAGATACCTACGAAAACCTGATGTTGATCCTGGAAGGCGAAGACAAAACCCCACCGGAATTCAGTTTGGATATCCCGGTTTCGGCAGTTTACACCCCACCAGAAGACAGGCTGACCGTCCTGGCGGGTGACGACCACCTCACCTATGAAATTCTGAACCGCGATTTCCAGGTTTCTGCCCGTTCCTTCTTCCAGGTTAACACAAAGATGGCCGAGAAAATGGTTCGATTCCTCCTTGAGCATATCAAGTTAGAAGCGAATACACGAGCAGTTGAGCTGTATGCGGGCGTTGGGCTTTTCAGTGCCTTCATCGCCGAAAAGGTTGGTCATCTGACCGCCATTGAAAGCTCGGGTGCTGCCTGTCATGACTTCGCCGTTAACCTGGATGAATTCGACAATGTGGTCCTTTACGAAGCAGAAGCTGAGGAAGTCCTGCCATCATTAAACTTGTCACCAGATGTGCTGATCGCAGATCCACCTCGTTCCGGTTTGGCACCTGCCGTTCATGATGCCATTGCGGCGCTCCAACCTGAACAAATCATTTACATCTCATGCGACCCTGCCACCCTGGCAAGGGATCTGAAAAAGATCACACGTAAGGGTTACCGCCTGGTTTCCGCCACACCCTTCGATTTGTTTCCGCAAACAGCGCATGTTGAGACGATTGTATTAATGTCACGAATAGATAATTAGTAGTATAGATAAGTCTTGAAATAAAGGCTTTTCAAGATTCGAGATTAAAATTCCGATGTGTAAAAATCGTGAAAATATTGGTTCATGAGAACATGTCCAAAGGTGTGATTTTGAAAGTGACAGAACTAATTAAATGTCTGCGCTTGATGAGTGGTCATATTAGATATATGATGTTCCTGAGCGCTTGATTTAGATGGTTCTAAATTTGTTTGAGGTAGTGTTGACAGGTTGAATGTGGGTTATAGGATAGGATCAGAAAAACGCGAAATTTACAAACACTGTTATTAACTTAAAATAGGAGGAAACCATAATGGATAATAAAGCACTTGTTCAGGCTATGATGGATATCGAATATTATCCCCCGTCAGAACTTGTAAAAATGAATATTGATATAACAGAAACGCAAAAGTTTCCTATCGAGAAAGCAGCTTCATTGGGCGTAGCTTTCCAACCCTTAACACAGCTTGCAAGCTATGCAGGAGGCGGTGCTGGACAAAGTGGTCTGTACTTTGTTAATACCTCGGGAAAGACTATGTTTCAAAGTGGCGGTCATTTCATAGGTAACCTTAAAGCGGCCAATGGTGGCGTTGGTGGCGGTCTTGCCAGATTGACGCAGGTACCACTTGATCCAACTATGCTTTGTATGGCAGTAGCTATTATGGCGGTGGAAAAGAAACTGGATGCTATCCATGAAGCGCAAAAAGAAATTCTTGCCTTCTTAGAATTGAAAGAGGAATCAAAGCTAAAGGGTAACCTTAATGCGTTAGCTGATGTACTGAATAACTATAAATTCAATTGGGACAACGATAAATACAAAGACCACAAGCATATTTTAGTTCAGGATGTTAAGCGAGAGGCGGAGCAGAGCATTATTCTTTATCGTGAGCAGCTTACAAAAACGCTTAGTAAAAAAGTTCTGCTCCATGGCGGCCAGAAAGTCAAATCTACATTAAACAAGACAATGGCCCGTTTAAACGATTATCAACTGGCGCTGTATACATTTTCCTTCTCGTCATTCTTGGAGGTCATGCTTCTTGAAAATTTCGATACTAACTACTTAAAAAGTATTGCAAACAAGATTCAGGAGTATTCCAATGACTACGCTGAGTTGTATGAAAAGTGCACCATGAAAATTGAAATGGACTCCAAAGCTTCTCTTGAAGGGCATGCCTTAAAAGGCCTATCAAAACTCAGTAGTGGTGCTGGAAAAATAATAGAGAAAATTCCTGTAATCAGTAAGTCACAGCTTGACGAAAACCTACTCAAGACTGGTGATATCCTTCAGGATGTGGATACAAACAGAACACAGAACATTATGCAGATACTTGCGGATAGCCAAACTGATTATATCAGTTCATTCGTTGAAAACATACATATCATAGATAATTTATACAATCAATCAATGCAATTGATGTTTGATTCGGAAAACATCTACATTGCACAAGTGGCCACTTCATAGGAATGGCTTAAAATTAAATCCGTTGTAAGAGTACTGAATATAATAAGCAAGAAAAGCCTACATAGAATTATTTTGTATCAAAAATGGGAAAATCCCAGAAACTTATGAGATATCAGTTCCAGACATTCTGGCGAAGACTTTCACAATGAACATGATTGATTTCGACAATGCTTTTTTTACGAAAGAGAATCAGAAGCAGTTTTACCGACATTAAAATGGCACCAAATGTCCTGATTGCAGAACCCTGCGATCTGATCGTGCTCCAGATGTTCGTGATGCAATAAGCAAACTTCAACCGAGAAAGTTATTATATTTCGCTGATTCGTCCGGCTAATTATGATTTTTCAAGGAGAACTGATTTGTTTTTTCACGCTTCTCAAGTTGCAAACATAATGGTATTGGAACCAAGGATTTCAAATCATGGCGTTCCATTATTATATTTTTCACGCAAACGTGAAAATGTCTTGGTTTATTTGAGTAATGCAATTGAAAAATATTGTAAAGATACAGGCTTTGCTTATGACGGAAAATGGCAAAAATGGGGACCTTACGGCTTTAACAAGGACGGGAGACAAAGAATCGAGGAATATTATCCTGATGCCCTCGAGAAAACATACAAAGGCGTATCCGGATATATATACTCAGCTGCTGAAATATGTGATTCCGGCTTTCAACCGCGGATCCCTGACGCAGCAACAAGCAGCTTGCCTGTTCAGGTCACAAACGTGGAATTTGTCCCGGATGCCTATGAGGCAATATTACAGGCTGAAGGTGATGGCTTAATTACGATTTTACGGTATGAAGATATGTCTGAAAAAATGCTGGAATGGAACAGGAGAACGATCAGAGAACAATATGCATCTGCTTCAGACCATCCGGAATACCGGCATTTCCTTCTTGGAAATTTCTCAGGTTTACTGTGTGACTGACACTCACTCCGGTTTACCTGGCCTTGGATATATTTCCTTGAACGGCCAAAAACCTTGGATATGTTCCCGTGTACCAACGAAGGCATTTTGCCACCAGTGCTATCAAGTCGAGCCATGTAGAGACAATTGTCTTGATGTCGAAACTGGATAAGCAATTGTGGGGAAGTGCCTGTAAATCAGATATCCGGAAAAGCTTTCAAGTTAAAAGTTTGATTGGAAACGCTGATGAAATTGCTGTGGTGGGATATGTCCGTGAAACAGCTTTTTACCTTGATATAACTGAATAGATGTCATTTCAACAAATTTACAAATGAGGTGTCAGGCTCTCAAAGATTTGTATTTTTTTATGACAAATGTAGTTGTTCACGATTTTGGAAACACTTTATAATCAGAGGAAATCTCTTCAAAAACAGATATGGCTGTGAAGGTTAATTATTATGTATTTTCTACTAAATCTTGGAAGTTTACTTTTCGGGCTTGCGTCCTGGATCATTCCCCTGGTTCTCCTGGTTAGCAACAAGTTTACAACCAGTCGTTCAATAAAGGCGATAATTTCCAGCCTGGCAAGTGTCATTATCGCGCTCATGATGCAAATATTTTACACAAAGCATCTTGTCGATATTGAAGATTGGAGTGCATTAATGGACACCCAGGGAAGCCTTGTCTTAGTTACTTCAGTCCTTTCAGTCGTCGCAATTGTGCTCAACAGCATATTGCTGGTCAAATCACTTAACCGCAGCGAGTAATAAATTTCAGATTGCTGTAACAATATTCAGAGATTGTAAAAAACCTATGCGTATGACTTTATCCGGG
>LGHA01000227.1 GCA_001508595.1 Anaerolineaceae bacterium 46_22
TGAAGACTTCCTCGGGGTCGCCGCCGGTAATATCGATCACCAGTTTGGCAAGCTCTCGAACGCTGGTTTCCGTCCCGCTGCCAATGTTGATCACCGGGGAATCGATCTCCTGGACTGTGCCGGCTGAAACAAGAGCGTTAACAACATCGTCGACGTAAACATAATCCCGGGTCTGGTTGCCGTCACCATGATAGATGAGGGTACCATTTTGCATGGATTGGCGGATAAAATTAGGGATCACGGGTGGGTGTGCCGCTGGAATGCGCTGTCCCGGTCCATACGCATTGAAAACTCGCAGGCACATGGTCTCCACACCGGCTAATTCACCGATAGTGCGAACATACCACTCGGCGGAAAGTTTAGAAACCGCATAAGGTGACCGGGGATGCGGCAGCATATCTTCTTGCAAAAGGGCTGTTTTCTGGTCGCCGTATATAGCACCGGAAGAGGCTAATACAATGCGTTTTATGCCGGAATCACGGATAGCTTCCATTAAGGTAACAGTCCCGCCGACGTTGACGTGGCTGTAGTCGCGCGGGAACAGAATCGATTCCGGCACGGATACCCGGGCAGCCAGGTGATAGACGCAGTCAATATCCTGCAGGAGCGTCCATAACTTGGGGCGGTCGTTAATGGCACCGCCTGTGATCAAATAATTCATAGCTTATACCTTTATTCTCAAATCGTTCACTATGATAGCACAATCCGATTAAAGGCGGAAGTGACTCCTTAAAAGATTGTATCAGAATTGAGCTTCGCTGCTAATTCTGATGGTTGGTCCGTGGTCAATTCGTCGATGCCGTGATCCACAAGGAACTTTGCCAGGGCTATTTGATCCGGCTGGCTGATGTCAATGGTCCAGGCGTCCACGATTGAACCGTGATCATGCAAAAAGCTGATCCAGTCAAAACCCGCATCCAGCGCCATTTTGAGGACTTCAGCCCGAATGTACCATTCACAGCCCTGGGGTGCCTGGACCAGCAAGGCTTTTGCCCGGGCAGCAAAGTAGTCAGCCATGGTGCCCCATTGATACGCAGCAAGGGGATGGTCATCCAATAAGCCGTAGGCACCTATTCGGAAGGGCGGGATGTTTTTCGGTCTTGGTGTTTCTTCGACCAGGTCTAGGTACAGAAGCGGATCAAAGCCCAGGGGCAGTTCCGGTTCGGCGTTTGCCAAAGCACGCAGCGCCCAATCGGCAACGGAGGATACCTGCACCCGGTCCATCACCGGTTTGATGATCGAGAGGAAATTCTGCAGGGCGGATTCGGTCAGGGGAGCGAAGGGCTTGAAGTCGAGCTGTAAACGACAGGCGTTCGGGAATTGAGTCAGCAGATCGACAGCCCCTTCCAGAAAACCGATCTTCTCATTTGTGACTGCCCCGTCATATAAATAATGCAGGTTTTCGACCTCTCCCCGGGTCATTTGGGCGGCGTTGCCCTTGCCGTCGGTATCTTCCGACAGGTTGGGGTCATGGAGGAGGACGAAACTGCCGTCCGACAGGGGGAGCACGTCAATTTCAACGAAGGCAGCGCCGGCTGATAAACAGCTTTTGATTGAAGAAAGGGAGTTGGATGGTGCCTGTCGGTCACAATTTGCAGCATGATGGATGAGTGTGACGGGACCTTCGAGTGATGTATTGGTTTCAGTTTGCATTTATTCTCCGGGATTGTTGTGCATTTCAGGATACCATTTTAACAGCAAAAGGAAGAAAGCGAAAGAATGGGGTGAAAGACAGTGGATAAGGGGTGGTATCACCGATTTTGAAAACAACACCATGGGCGGGGACGGAGTCCCGCCCCTACACCAATATCCGTTGTCATTTGGTCTGCTGATCCTGAAACATCGAATTGTCCCCAATTAACCGGATCTTAAAAAAGCCAGGAATGAATGCAAATGAATTCTGGGTATAATAATAAAAGAAATCATTATTATATGAAGCACTTCCCCTCAATCAGGGATGAAAAATTAAATAAAATTAGAATAAAGGAGCAGTTATGATCGTCACAACTAAGAAATTGTTTGAAGCCGCTTATGGAAAATATGCCATAGGCGCTTACAAT
Organism: Anaerolineaceae bacterium 46_22; assembly: GCA_001508595.1. GTDB lineage: Bacteria > Chloroflexota > Anaerolineae > Anaerolineales > Anaerolineaceae > Brevifilum. Next base: position 2,061 of record LGHA01000227.1, read on the forward strand.
ATCAACAACCTCGAACAAACCGTCGGGCTTTTCAGGGGCAACTTACAATCCAAAGCACCCTTCATCATCCAGATCAGCAAAGGCGCACGCTCATACACCGATAAGCTCTTGCTTGAAGGCTTGATCCGCAGCGCCGACGA
>LGHA01000050.1 GCA_001508595.1 Anaerolineaceae bacterium 46_22
TTACGCGTTTTATGGGATTGAACCATCAAAAAAGCATAAAAATGACACAAGACGCCCCACTTTCAAACAGAGCACACCCTTTTTGCAGTAGACTCAATAATTCACATTGGTTTACAATGTAAAAATTTGCGGACTGACCCTCACCAGGGCAGGGTCCACACTCCTGAGTATGAAATATTTTTGCAGAGACAAAAATATCTAAGAGTGAAAGCCTGATATCATAATCTTCAAGCTTTTATCATCTTGATGTTAGCTAAAAATTCCTCATTAAAGATTAAGAGGCTGCCAAAAAAGGTCGACCTTTTTTGTTTTTAGATTTTAGTTTTCAGGGTAATTCAGGCATTTGGTCAAGTGGTGCAAACACAACCCCGACCAGTCCCTGCCCGGTGTGGGCACCTAAAACCGGCGAGATTGAGCAATCATCCAGCCATTCACAGGAAAAAAGGTTTTCCATTTCCTGGTGAAGCTGCTCTGCCCCTTCAGGGTTGTGTGCATGACCGATTTGAGCTCGTAATGGTGTGCCAGGTGGGATCCGATTTGCAATGTATGCTGGAATTGCCTGGATCGCCTGCTTGAAGGTTCTCGCTCTGCCGCGATCGTAGTATTTTCCTTCAGCCTTATCCACACCGATCAAGGGTTTGATCCCTAAAAGTGATGCGAGCAAGCCTTTGAGGTGGCTGATGCGGCCGCCATGGATCAGGTAAGTTAAATTTGGCAAGGTGAAAACAATTTCGGAGGCTTCCCTGACTTTTGTTAGAAGTGCAAGGATCTTATCAATAGGCCAGCCTGCTTGAACAGCTTTGATGGCTGCTTCAAGCTGCCATCCCATTTCAACAGACAGGGAACGGGTATCAACCAGGGTGATATTCGCACCTTTGAATTGTTCTGCTGCCGTTCTGGCGGAATTATAGGTGCCGCTTAAGCCGGACGAGATGTGAACAGAGAGGATGTCAGGATCTTCTTCTGCAACCTTCTCGTAAATTTCGAGGAATTCGCCAGGTGAAGGGGTTGATGTAATCGGCATATCACCGGTTTTCTCAAGCAGTTTATAAAATTCTTCTGGCTGGATGTCGATGCCGCTGCGGTAACTGACGCCGCTCAATGTTATCTTCAAGGGGAGGGCATGAAACTTAAAATCACCTTTTTGTTGCGGAGAAAGGTCAAAACCGCTGTCTGTCACAATTTGCATTTGAAACACTCCTTGTCCGAAAAATAATGACATCCTTCTGCCAAAGAGAAAAAATAAATTTTACTTGAGAAGGGATATAAAGTATACTCGATAGGGAATAATTTGTGTCAAACTTGATTAATTAATTATAAAAACCCGTTGGTGTGGCAATCCCCAACGGGCTTTTGGTTAAGTAGTAGGTTATTTGTTTGTCAATCAATATCATAGGTGAAGTTTGCCGTCACCTGTATTGTTAATGTGCCGCTTGAAACGGGCACCTCACCAGCGCCCATTGCCGCTTGTTCGACGGGAAAATCATAACGGGGCATCATGCCGCCATTCTGATTGATGCCAATGCTGCGGATTTTCCCTAATTTGACGCCAGCGGCATCAGCAATGGCTTCTGCCTGTGATTTTGCATCCTCTATTGCCAGTTTTCGGGCTTCCTCTACCGCTGCTTCACGATCTTCAATGTCGAAGCTGATCCCGTGGATGGTGTTTGCGCCCTCAGCAACCATGGTCGTGAGCACTTCACCCAGGGAGTCCAGGTCTCTTACGACAACTGCAACCGTGTTTTCAACGATATAGCTTGTTGTCGGTTCTTCCTCTCCCTCAAAAGGTCGAGGTTCTTGCTGCTGGTAAATGTTAAAGTTTCGGGTTTGGATATCCTTCTGCTCAACGCCCATTTCAACCAGCTTTTGGATGATGTTCTCAGCGATTTCAGAGTTTTCACGGAATGCTTCGAGAATTTCAGGGGATTGAGAGCGAACGCCAATGTTAATATGGGCGATATCCGGTTTGATTTTGACCTTTCCGGTGCCTGTGGCGTTGATGGTTCGAAGTGTATCATTACTTGCAGTGGTGAATGTGCCTGCACAACCGGTAATGAAAGCGGCAATTGTAACAAAAAGTGTTAAGGTTAGGAATGTTTTCTTCATAAATATCCTCCTTACAAATATTTATAATTGGTTGGTTTTTGCGAGAGACTGAGTGATCAGCCTCTCGCGTTGTCAGGAGTGGGGGATAATTTTCTACTTGATCGAGTAGGTCAGGCTGGCTTCCATGGTAATGGACAGGGTGCCAGCAGCGATCGGGACAGCAGCTTCTGAATATGCGCCGCCTTTAGCATCGTAATAAATGGTGGGTGTGTAGCCGCTGTATACGCTGATACTGATTATTTCACCAAGCTCAACGCCTGATTCTTCAGCGATAGCCTGCGCCTTTGCCTTGGCATCTTCAATCGCCAGCTTGCGAGCTTCCGCAACAGCAGCTTCACGATCTTCAACATTGAAGTTGATGCCGTAAATATTGTTTGCGCCGGCTTCGACCACGGCTGTGAGCACTGCACCCAGGCTGGTCAGATCGCGAACGGTTACATTGACAGTGTTTTCTACCACAAAATAACGTCCTTCAATCTGCCCTGTCATGGGGTCGTAACGATCTGAGGGATAAACGTTGAAGTTCGATGTCTGGATATCGTCTTCTTCGATGCCCAATTCTTGCAATGCCCTTGAAATCCTGTTTGCCTGAGCCGTATTTGTGTCAAGTGCATCTGTTACGGCTTCTGCTTCTGATCGCACACCAATATTGATGGCAGCGATGTCCGGTACAACAGTCACCCTGCCGGTGCCGCTGACGCCCATTGTTCGTTCTTTTTCCGGGGCAGTGGGGCTGCAAGCAGCCAGCAGTCCGATGACAATCATGCTGATCATGATAAGGCTAAATTTTTTATTCATCTTGTGATCCTCCAATAATAAGGTTTTTTAATATTTTTTATGCTTTCAATCAATAGACGCATAGATCGGGAAAAAAGTTCCAAAATTGTGAGTTTTGTTGAGATCATCATTGAAATTCTATTACTCAAGCATGAGATAATGTAAAAGTATAGAATAGAGTGTCAGCATGTGATGAATGTCACACGAGAAGGCATCAACATGCTATTGACGAGTTTCAGATTCTCAATTATTGTTAAGGTATCAAGACAATTGTGGAGCGGGCATGTTCTTCATTCAGGGACAACTGAGCGAGAACAGATGCGGGGATTGGACCGAGATGCCCGCTTATTTTTATTTAATCCCGCAATCCACAGAATTGAGTATAACTTGAAAATGTTTTATTAACCTCACCAAACCATATTAATAGGAGAGACTATGTCAGAAACAACAAATGCATTTGCAATGGCTCAACAGCAATTCGATCATGTTGCGGATCTGTTGGGCCTTGATCAACAGGTGCGCGAGATGCTGCGATGGCCAATGAGAGAATTCCATCTGCGAATCCCGATCCGTATGGATGACGGCAGCATCCGTGTCTTCCAGGGCTTTCGTGTGCAGCATAATGATGCGCGTGGACCGAATAAGGGTGGATTGCGGTTTCACCCGGCGGAGACCATTGATACAGTACGTGCCCTGGCGATGTGGATGACCTGGAAATGCGCTGTGGCGGATATCCCCCTGGGCGGCGGTAAGGGCGGTGTCGTCCTTGACCCGGCAACACTGTCCGTAGATGAGAAAGAACGCTTGTGCCGAGCCTTTGTCCGCAATCTTTGGCGTGAAGTTGGCCCACGCCAGGATGTCCCTGCGCCTGATGTCGGCACGACCCCCCAGATGATGGGTTGGATGATGGACGAATATTCCCGCATTACGGGGCAATATACCCCCGGTGTGATCACAGGCAAACCTGTTGGGGGCGGCGGTTCCCTTGGGCGAACGGAAGCGACTGGCTTTGGTGTGATTTATACCGTCAGAGAAGCCATGAAGCGCTTGAACACTGACTCAAGCAAGGCAACGGCAGCCATTCAAGGGTTTGGCAATGTGGCGCAGTATGCAGCCAAGGGTTTCATTGAGCACCTGGGCGGCAAGGTAATTTGCGTCAGCTACTGGGATCGCGATGACCGCAAGGCATATACCGTCAGCAAGGCTGATGGGATTAACCCGGACTTCTTAATGAGCATCACGGATCAATACGGCTCAATCAATAAGGAAGCAGCCGTTAAAGCCGGTTATGCTATTGAATCAGGAGATGCCTGGATAACTAAAGAAGTAGATGTGTTAATCCCGGCTGCCCTTGAGGGACAGATCAATGGCGAAAGCGTTCATCTTATCAACAAGAGTGTAAAGATTTTGGCAGAAGGGGCTAACGGACCAACGACCCCCGAAGCAGATGAAGTTCTTAAGGAACGTGGCATCTTTGTGATCCCTGACTTCTTGTGCAACGCCGGTGGCGTGACGACCTCTTACTTTGAGGGTGTTCAGAATGATATGAACTTCTATTGGACCAAGAAAGAGGTTCTTGAGAAGCTGGATGACAAGATGACCCAGGCTTTTGATGGCGTTTATGAAATGGCACAATCTCAGAATGTGTACATGCGTGATGCTGCTTATATGGTAGCAATTGATCGTGTTGTAAAGGCAATGGAATTGCGCGGCTGGTTGTAAAAGTTTGTTTTTCGGAAGGGAAACCCCCGGCAATTGTCGGGGGTTTTTGTTTTAATTGTGGTTTCAAAATTTTAAAAACATATGCTATAATTGGTGTGGAGACAGCGTCAGCAGGATGACCCCCTCATCCTCGGCGCTGTTTCCATTTAAGAAAGAAATGTAGAAGCATAAAATTACCCAAAGCTTTTGAGTCAAGTTGCATCCGGAGTGAGGCTATTAGGCTGATAAAGCTGAGAATGGAATATGGGACTCTTACCATTCGCTCAATTAAGGCTCAATGGCTGAACAACTCACTACTTTTACTCTTCGTTTGTGATGATGATCAGCGTATTGCTGGGAAAAGCATAATAATTTTCCGGGATATCGCGGTTGTACAGCAAGTGATCTCTCAGTGCGTAAGCAAAGGGGCTTTGGTCCACCAGGCGATCAAAATCGTCCAGTTCAAAGAAGGGCTGGTACCGGGCGGCAAGGTAAGCTGCTCTGCCCATATCCAATTTAATTTGCGTCCAATCATCTTTGGGGAACAGGATTGGGTGGTCCGCCAGAAGGATTAATTCATCGGGAAGATCCGGTAATAATGCCTGCAAGTCTTTCAAAAACAGCAATGGGTAATCGGATTCTCGTAAATCATAATCCCGGTTGGCATCACGATGTGTAATATAGGGGTCAAAGGGCTGTGAAGATTCTCGCACCTGCATTTGTATGTAGGCTGTGCCGCCGGCTGGGATATCCTCAATCGGGATGTTCTCCCCGGGGGTACCTCCCAGGACCAGCTGCATGGGATAAAGCACCCCATTGAATTCATGGGTGACATTTAGATAGTATACGGTAATGGTTTGGTCCAGGAAGTCAAAATTGCGCTGATGGATCGCCCTGTCAATGAGTTGAAATCCCATAAAAGCCCACAGGTCATTGATCTCGTTCAGACGGTTGAAGCCGATACGAGTAATATGGGCATAAGACCAGTCCACAGTTTTTCCATTTACATCTCTATAAGGGAATAAAACCGACGGGCGTGGCTCTACAGGGGTGGACGTTGGGGTGAATATCAGGCTTGGGTAAGGGGTGAGGGTAATGGTTGGCGTGTTGGATGGGCGCGGCGTGATTGTATTTGCAGGCGTTTTTGTGTGGGTTGGTGTTGGCGTAGGGGTGATGGTTGGCGTGCGTGTCTCGGTTGGGCTCGGCGACAGCATTATTGTACTCGTGGGAGTTGGTGCGGCATTTGGACCGCATCCCAGCAAAATTAACAGCGTTAAAAGGCTTGTGATCAATAAGATGGCTTTTTTTGCAGTCTGTGCAGGCATCGTTTTTTGGTTGAACTGCCTTTAGATTGGACGGGTTATTGCTGCGGCACCATAGCCAACCACGGATGAGCGATCACCGGTTGTTGTTGCCGAAGTGTCATAGCTTAAAAGCGTGACTTTGTCTGCCCCAAGCGCACGGGAAGCCCATAAGACCGTCGCAATTGGCGCCAGACCGCAAGCCTGCCCGAGCCCTTTGTCTTTGAGGTCAAATAAAGTATCCGGGGAGAAATCTGTCACTGCCTGAAGCACCAGCTGGTCAAGTTTGTTGGCAGTGGTTTCGGGATGAAAGTGTGAAAGATCACTGCTGGCAACCATCAAGCAGGATTTGCCTTTTATTGTTTCTGCGATCAGTTCCCCGAGGGCCTTTGAAAAAGTACGTGATTGATCTCGCAGCATCAGGGGAATCAGGTCGAACTCGCCATCGACTGCCCTTTGCAAGAAGGGCAGTTCGATCTCAAGTGCGTGCTCCTGGTCGTTGCGAATTTGGGCTAACCCGACGCCGGTCTTTTCTTTAAGATTTGCATGGATGCGATCGAGAATATCCCTGGCAACCGGGATGTTGCCCAGGGGTGTTTGGTAAGCGGTATGAGCGCTGGTCAATATCGGTTGGGAATGGTATTGGTGCAAAGGAGAAATCACCAAAACAGTATCGTATGCCTGCCCCTTAACGGCTTTAAATGCATGCCCGGCGACTTGCCCTGAATAGCGATAGCCGGCGTGCGGCGCAACCACAGCCACAACTTCACCGGGCAGGGCAGGGTTTGACGCGTTTTCAATGTACCTGTCCACGGTATTCCTTAATTGACCCGGGGCACCGCTGTACCAGGTGCCTGCAATTGGAGAGGTTCGAATATCCGTTTGTTTATCCATGGTGTTAAAATTTTAGCATATCCCTGATTTGATTACCATATTGACCTTGTGAGAGATGATATTGCTGGAAAGCCAGGGATTGTGTTGATAAATATTCAGACATCATTTATTATTGGATTGCGAATGTTCTCATATCTTATATTTCAACAATTTTAATATGAAAAAATCAGGTTTTCTGGTTGATGGAGGGAATGATGCAATTTGGACATTTTGATGATTCTGATCGTGAGTACGTAATCAGCCAGCCTGATACACCGCTGCCGTGGATCAATTACCTGGGTGCTGAGGATTATTTTGGCTTGATATCGAATACAGGGGGCGGTTACTCTTTTTACCAGGATGCTCGATTACGCCGGCTCACAAGGTATCGTTATAACAATGTCCCGACGGATATGGGGGGACGCTATCTTTATTTACGCGATAATGCAGATGGTCAGTTCTGGTCACCAACCTGGATGCCCACGAAAAACCCATTAGAAGATTATTCCTGCCGACATGGGTTGGGTTATACCAAAATTGGGTCGACCTACAATGGCATCCGTGCTGATCTGCGTTTTTTTGTTCCTCCTGGTGAGACCTTCGAAATCTGGGATGTGACGATTAAGAATCTGATGGATGAGGACAGGCAGCTTTCGGCGTTCTCAAGTGTTGAATTTTGCCTGTGGGATGCCTATGACGATGCCACGAACTTCCAGCGCAATTTGAATATCGGTGAACTTGAGGTACAGGGTTCGGTCATTTATCATAAAACCGAATACCGGGAAAGGCGGAATCATTTCGCGTATTTTGCCTGTTCAGAACCCCTGGCTGGTTTTGAGACGCAGCGGGAAGCATTTTTGGGTTCCTATAGGGGTTACCAGAATCCACAGGCGGTTGAATGGGATGTGACCACTAACTCACTGACAGTGGGTTGGGCACCTGTTGGCGTTCATCACTTGCGTTTTTCCCTGGCAACAGGCGAAACCAGGCGTGTGATTTTTCTTTTAGGTTATTTCGAAAACCCGGTTGACCAAAAATTTACATCCCCCGGATCGCAAAAGATCAATAAAGCTGGGGTTGAACCCATCATTGACAAGTATCTAAATCCACACGCAGTTGACAAGGCTTTTGAGGATTTGAAGCAATACTGGCAG
>LGHA01000051.1 GCA_001508595.1 Anaerolineaceae bacterium 46_22
GAAATCATCCACTTTTTCAGGTTTAACCTGTATAAAAACATGAACGATAAACATAAAATCTCCTTTCAATATCCTTTCCTTTGTCCATTTTATCATCAATACATCTAGATAAAATTGATCATTAATAAACAAAGAATAATATATGACCACCCAAACACCAAATGTAATTTTTGAAAATCAGGACATGCTGGTTATTGATAAGCCGGCTGGATTATTGTCTGTGCCGGATGGTTACGATCCGCAGCTTCCCCATCTACGAAGTTTGTTGGAGCCAATTTACGGCAGTCTTTGGATGGTGCACCGGCTCGATAAAGAAACCAGCGGTGCTATGGTCATTGCCCGAAATAGCAATGCTCATAGAATATTGAATGAATCATTCAAAAAACGTGATACTTCTAAAATTTATCACTGCCTGGTATTTCCTGCTCCGGATTGGCGTAGTAAGGATTTACAACTTCCTTTGAGGGTCAATGCTGATCGCAAACACAGGACAAGGGTCGATGAAAAGCACGGGAAACCTGCCCGATCTATTTGCGAAGTTAAGAGACATCTCAACAGTGGTGCACTTATTGAAATAAAAATTCTTACAGGAATAACACACCAAATCCGTGCACATCTCCGGGAAATAAATCTGGCAATTTTGGGCGATGCGCTTTACAGCGCTGGTCTTCCAGAACCGCCTATTGATGTCACAAGGATGATGCTGCACGCACGCAGCTTAAGCTTCCCTGACCCAATAACAGGAGAAATACTGACCTTTTCCGTGAATTATCCGGATGATTTTCGCCAGGCTTATCAAATGCTCAAGCTGCCCACAAACCTGGATGAAGTGTTTTGATCGATGTTGTTCCTCGAGAACCCACCACGACATGGTCCAAGATTGGTAATTCCAGCATCTTTCCAGCCTCAATTAACATTCTGGTCAAATTGACATCCTCAGGGCTTGGTGAGGGATCACCGCTTGGATGATTATGGACAATAATCAATGCTGCTGCATTGTGTCGTATCCCCGCCTTGAAAATCTCCGCTGGACGAACCGTGCTTGCGTTGAGTGAGCCTCGGTAAAGTTGTTCCGTTCGCAAGTGATGATTTCGAGTGTCCAGCAGTAAAACCCACAATTCTTCTTGCTCTAAAGCTGCCATTTTAAACTGAACCTGGTCAGCGACATCTTGTGGGCTGGAAATTAACCTGCGTTCCTCTGCTTTTGTTTTGGAAATCCGCCTGCCGACTTCAATTGCCGCTTTGATTTGTGCGGCTTTTGCCGGACCTACCCCTTCCACATTGCACAGCTCAACGAAACTTGCACGGTGTAAACCATCCATACCGCCGAACAGGTATAACAAGCGCTGCCCAATTTGAACCGCGCTTGCCCCTTTCATACCAACCCGCAGCAAAATTGCAATTAATTCTGCATCGTTAAGTACTTCTGCGCCCTGGCTTTCAAGCCTTTCTCGAGGGCGTTGTGATTCCTGGAGATCTTTAATTCGGTATCCCTGCAATGAATCTGCCATGATTTCTCCCGTGAAATGAGCGTTGTATTTACGGATTGTTGTAAATTAAACAATCTTCACCATGTTATAATATCATCAAATTGGTCAAAGAATGGAACGACAATGGAAATTATCATCACAGAAGAACAAAATTGTGACGTGATTAAAATTATTGGCAGGATCGATAGTTACACAACACCAAACATCAAAGGTTCAATCCAGAACTTGATAAATAATGGACATACCAATCTCGTCATGGAATTGAGCAGCGTGAAATATCTGTCAAGCTCTGGAATTTTAATGTTTGTAAATTTCCATAAACAATTATTGAAAAATAAAAACGGTAAGCTGGTCTTTTCTAATGTACCAGAATTGATCTATTCAAACATCAAATTAGCTGGTTTTGACAAATTGTTGCAGTTTGCTGAAGATACAGCCGCCGCTATTGACTGCTTTTAGGAATTTATTGAATGCCAAAAAAAACCTTTCCCGGGAATTTTAGAAGTTTAGCATTAATCAGTGAATTTATTGTCACCCAGGCACAACAAGCAGGATTTGAACCTAAAGATGTTTATGCCATTCAAACTGCTGTGGATGAAGCCTGTTCAAACATTATCGACCATGCATACGGCGGTGAAGATTTAGGAAATATTGCGATCAAAGTAAAAGAAACTGATAGTGCCCTACAAATCATTCTCAGAGACAAAGGGAAAGAATTTAACCCGGATGATGTACCAAAACCCGATATCGAATCTCCCCTGGAAATTCGCAAAGAACGAGGACTTGGGATCTTTTTCATGAGAAAATTGATGGATCAAGTTATCTTTGAATTTTCTAAAGAAAAAGGGAATAAACTCACACTCATAAAAAACAAAAGGTAGTTATCTTGACTCCGATTCAAGATGCTCAAGAGGTGATGAACCCTTCACACGACCAGATCATAGCATTTGGTAAAAAATTGGCGTCCCTTGGGGATTACCAGAAGCAAAATACCCATCTTACTGGATTTTTACAGAAATATTTTGGGGGTACAGCTTACATTTGGTTAAAATATCCCCTCAAACACAAACCCGAACTGAAAGCTTCATACCCCTTTGATCCATTGAGAGTATTGACTGATGAAATTACGGAAACCAATGACATCCTGACAATAAACAGGGATGAACAATACAGGACCTTGGCAACTTTAGACGCTGGGAATGAAGTTATTGGATTGATCATCATCGATCGTCAATCCCAGCTTACTGAAACAGAATTAGACTTATTCCGGGCTGTCTCATCTGTAGCTGCAATTGCAATTTACAGCAATCTTCAAACAGAATTGAAAAATTGGCGTCAAAAACAACTCAGTCTTGTCCGTTCTGTCTCAGCACAAATCTCCCAAATTACAGAATTGAGTGTCCTCACCCAAACGATCACCAAGCTGGTTCAGGAAACATTCGGTTTTTATTATGTCGCTATTTTCCTCGTCAGCCACGACACAGGGCGGCTTCACTTCAAAAACAGCGCTGGCGCAGACCATGGCGACCGACCGGAATTTGAAAACAGCGCTCATCCGGGCTTTGAGTTGGGTGAACACATTATTGGTCATGTCGCTAAAACTGGATTGGAAGTAATTGCCAATGATGTCTCGCTAGAACCCCGGTATCAAATTGTTGATTCTCTGGCAAAAACGAAATCTGAGGCGGTCCTCCCCCTTAAAATTGAAAACGAGGTTCTGGGTGTCTTTGATGTTCAATCCGATGAAATTGATGCCTTCGAAGAAGACAACTTACTTGTTCTCAGGGCACTCGCTGATAACATTGCCATTGCAATAAAGGGCACACAATTATTCCAGGAAGCCCATAACCGGGCTGAACAACTGGCAACCGTATCCGAAGTCTCACGTGCGGTTACCTGTATTCTTGATACAGATGAATTACTCCAAAGGATTGTCGATTTAATCAACGAAAGATTTGATTTCCCCTTTGTTCATATATATACAGTCGACCCCGTTCAGGAGAGGTTGGTCTTTAAAGCCGGCAGCGGTGACAGAACAGCTCTTTATTTGCAATCAGCAGTAAGCTACAAACTTGATGCAGAAAAAGGTCTTCTCCCTGCTGTTGTTCGGGAAGGGAAAACAAAACTGATAAATGATGTCGAGAAAGAGCCATTGTTTCTTGAATCGCCCTTCGAAACAGCGCTTTCCGGGTCAGAAATGGCCGTCCCGCTCACCTTCGGCGGCGAGGTTTTGGGTGTTCTTGATATCCAAAGTGAAGAAAAAAAGGCATTTACGGCCGAAGATCAGCAGCTTATGGAAACGCTTGCGGACAATCTTGCTATCGCTATACGAAACGCCAGTCTTTATCGTTCCGAAAAATGGCGGCGGCAGGTTGCCGAATCATTGCGAGATGTCGCCGGCATGCTTTCAGAGAACGCTGATTTACAACAGGTGATGGATGCCATCCTTATGCAGCTTCAAAAAAACCTTCCCTGTGATGTTGCTGGAATCTGGTTGTTCAATGAAGATGCCCAGGATGCTGATTCAAACAATTCTCGCGATTTGGTCTTAAAAGCTTTTTATACATCTGATGAATATCAACCCGATGGTCTCGACAAAATTGTTCTGCATCCTGATCAATGGGTAGAAAACACTTTAAAACAAAAACAGCCACAGGTTCGAAAACCTGAGGACCCAATCGGCCCTATCGGTATGAAATACAACTTGGTTAAAAACTATTCTTCCATCGCCGCCCCACTTGTAACAGGTGATGAAATTTTGGGGATGCTGACGTTGATCCACCATGAACCGGGTCGGTATGGAAACGAATCCCAGAAAATTACTTCCGCCTTTGCGAGTTATGCGGCGATCGCCATAGACAACAATCGTCTTATCAGATCTTCCCAGGAACAAGCCTGGATTTCAACCATCTTGCTGCAAGTTGCTCAGGCAACGCAATCACTGACTGATCTAAATGAACTTGTAGGGACGATTGTACGCATCACACCCATGGTCGTGGGCGTCAAGGGTTGTGCATTATTCTTAAGAGAACCGAACAGCAAAATTTTCTCATTGTTTGATATATACGGGATCGATCCACCAGCGCTTGACGCGATTCCAGAATTGCCCTATCCAGTTTTGGAAGCGCCTGTTCTTCAAAATCTCGTTTCGACGCAGCAGCCATTGACAATAGCAGCTCCTGAAAAAGAACTGAATTTGCCTTCTCAACTGGCAAAAGAATTGTCAAAACATACTTTAATCCTGCTGCCTTTAGCTTCCAGAAACGAATTATTAGGTGCCTTACTGCTTGCAAATGAAAAACAAGGTGATCCCAGTGAGATAAATGCGAAAATATTTGGAGATGACCAGTTAAGAATCGTCCAGGGCATTATCCAGCAAACCGCAGTGGCTATTGAAAATATTCGCCTTATTGAGGACAAACAAGAAGAGGCGTACGTATCTGCAGTCTTGTTACAATCTGCCCAGGCGATCGTAAGCGGCAGAACCCTGAGTGACATCCTTGATTCAATCGTGAGTATCCTGCCTATCCTGGTTGGTATTGACGCAAGTGCCATCTATTTATGGGATGATGTTGAAAACTGTTTTGAAATTTCACATGTCATCGGCAGTAAAGACAGAGAAAACGCAGAACTTATTGGAGAAGTATATCCACCTGGAGATTTCCCAATGTTGGATGCAGTTTTCCAGAATAATCAGCCTGTTGTTTATCCATTTATAGAAACCGTACTGCCTGTAGAAGACTGGGACCTCGCATTGCCAGATGAAGGACAACAAAACCCGACGCCAATTTTGCAAAGCCGCTACCCACTATTATTGGGTTTCCCACTATCAGTAAAAGACCAGGTTTTTGGCGTTCTGATAGCACAAGATAAGAATTTTTCTACTAATCGAGAACGCCGGTTTGAACTCCTGAATGGAATTTCTCAACAAGCCTCACTGGCGATTCAGAATGATATCCTTAATAAAGAAATGCTCGACAGGCAAAGATTGGAGCGCGAATTTCAACTTGCTCGTGAAATTCAACAAACATTCCTGCCAGACAAAATTCCGGATATGCCAGGATGGGAAATGGCAGTCCATTGGGAAACCGCTCGCCAGGTTGGTGGCGATTTCTACGATTATTTTCTTCTGCCCGATGGACGGATAGCCGTTGTTATTGCGGATGTATCTGACAAGGGGCTGGCTGCTTCACTCTATATGACCGTAACTCGAACGCTGTTGAGAGCTGCGGCATTAGAATCAAATTCACCGGCAAAAACACTTGAAAGAGTAAATGAATTATTGCTTGCCAATTCCCAGAATGGTTTGTTTGTCACAACTTTTTATGGGGTTTTATCGCTCACCACCGGCACACTCACCTACACCATGGCCGGACATAACCCACCTATGATCATTCGTTCAGATTCAAAACAGGTCATTGCTTTAGATAAAGGTGGAATTGCCCTGGGTGCCTTACCCAACATTGAACTTGAAGACCAACAGATGAAGCTCAACCCGGGCGATTGTCTGGTTCTTTATACTGACGGCGTCACCGAAGCCTTCAATTACCAGGATCAAATGTACGGCGAAGATAGGCTGAAAAGAACATTATTATCTTCTATCGGTAGAACCGCCTGGTTTACATTAGAGACGATAGAAAAGGACCTGGATTTATTTAGGGACAACGCGCCATTGAGCGATGACACGACAATTTTAACCATCTGTCGCTCAGGATCACTGACAGATGACGACGGGGATTTGCGTACCTCGTAACACATCATCAACAGTGCTGCCAAAAAAGACTTCAAGCAAAGGCGGAAAGCCATATCCCCCCATCAAAATCATATCTGCGTCTCTGGATTTTGCTTCTTCAAGGATGGTCTGACTGATGCCTTCGGTCGCCTCCCGCATAATCGAACTAACACAAATATCACCCAGGTATTCTTTTGCCTGTTCAAGTAATACATTTCCCTGCTCAGCCTTGTCACTGACGACAAGCAAACTGATGTGCTTATGATATTTTTGACAAAGATATTTACCGATAAATAAGGCTTCTTCACCCTTTGCGCTGCCATCGTATGCCAGTAATAGGTGATTCATGGTGCTGACCTGTTCTCTTACTACCAAAATTGGCCGGGAGCTTTGTCGGATGATTGTTCGCATACCGGATTTTAGTCTAGATAAAAATTCTGGCTTTGGGGGATGAGATAATTTCAAAACGATGAGATCATTAAATTGTGAGCGATCCAAAATAGTTTCAGCAATTTTTCCATGTGCAAAGACCAGATTCCCCTTAATCCCCGATTGGCTTAATCGTTCGATGAATGCTCTTTCTAAATCCTCATGATTCAGGTATCCTGAATCCGCCTTTCCCTCAACAATCAAACCTTTGATCTCTGATCCTTCAAGTTCGGCGACAATAATCGCTTGCTCGAGGGTAACCCAACCCTCTGCGCGGCCATCAATGGCAAGAAGGATATCCTCAAATAGATTTTGATTTTCAATCTGCTTTTGAACATGCCATTCTCCCGATTTAGAAAAATCTTCCAATTGCTTTGGTAAAAGAAAACGTAAAAAATCCTCAAATTTGCGTTGAACGATTTGGATAAACCGGCGCCCACGAACAACAACCAGGTCCGCAGCAGCTTTTTCTGGACGAATAGACCATCCCAATTCTTCCTGCATATAGGTCTGATGATCAAGAACCCAAATGTAGAGGTCTGTTTCTGTTTTGTCCGGGAATTCTTTTAAAATATTTTGCTGTTGAATAATTTCCACAATCGGTTGATATACATTGTCAAACCAATGGCGCACTGCTTCATCCCATGGGATTTCTCGTTCCTGCTCCAAACCCATATAATGACGGTGGACACGGATATGCTCTTCCAATGTATTATATTGACCCGGAAAAGTAAGTTTCAATGCCACTCCCGGGACAATTTCATCAAATCGGGTTGCTTGTAGAAAGTCGGTGTATTCAGCTTTTAAAATAATATCTTCCGGCGAATCGTCAGGTGATAACGGCACTTTTGTTTTTATTTCAACCACATGCGCTTCTAATTTTTCGATGCCCATTTGTTTGGCTATCGAAACCCTGTGGTTACCATCCAGCACAAAATATGCTTCGCCAATTTGGTAAACCCTGATCGGTGGTAAGCCTGGACTGCCAGGGGAAGTCATCATAGCTTTAACCCGTGCCCAACGCTCAACATCCTCATTTCGTAATGGTAAGAAATCTTTGTCAAAATCCTGATAACGATTTACGCTTCCAACAATAGCATCCAATGGAATTTCTTTGATCCCCTTTGAAGAAAGGCCTTCAATGTGCATCTTTCGCGTAATATCATCATATTGAAGCAGTTCATCTGATTTGCCTGTAACTGAAGCCCAAAGACGCTGAAGCCGTGCTTTTGCCCTGGCGCTGTGAAAATCTTCTATTGCT
>LGHA01000228.1 GCA_001508595.1 Anaerolineaceae bacterium 46_22
CCCGCGTATCGTCGTTGAAGATAAATCGGGCGTTAATCGGTTCAATATGCAACCCCGGTTTCAAACTATCCAGGTAAATTCGGAACATATCCTCATTGATGGCAATTTGAAATTTGGCACTGCCGTCTTCGACATCATTTACACGGCTGATGATCAGCATGTCTGCCAGCGCATCCGGTGTTATTTCCCAGGTTTCTTCCCTCTCTGCATTCATCGGCGCCACTAGCACCAGGCTCTCGCTGAGCATTTCTCTTGCCAGCTCAGCCTGAGGACCGACATCCAATATTTCAGGTTCGAAGGAATCAACAATGAGGGAAGCCTCACCGCTTTCCATGTTTGTTAGCTTTGGCGTGATGGCAGCAAGGGTGTTAAAAATATCCAAAGTCAAGCCGACCTGCCCTGACTCAACAACCACCTCTGAGTTTTGCAAGTCCAGGGATGCTTCACGAACGGGTAGATCAATGACTTCTGCAATGTTTTGTAAATAAGATAAAGAAGCTCTCTGGTCAAAAAAAGCAATAGGCGAAAGGTGTACACCCGTAAACCAGGCCTTGTCCCTCTTCCGACATCATAAGCTTGCTGCGCGCTGGCTTTGGGATCAATCAAATAGCCGAGATCAATTGGCTGGGCTTCCCAAACCTGTTCTTCATAAGTTAAGCGCAATTCACCCTGATAAGTATAGGGCAGCGCTGCTGCCAGGTGCCCGTTGGCTTCTTCAAGGGTCATTCCGGATAAATCCTGCTGGTACACATACACACCAGGGAAAATTCGATCTGCATATTTAAGCTCAATACCTACAAGCGCTGCAAATACCAATATCAGAAAAATGAGCAGACTCAATGGTAGGGCTAAGATTAATTGAACCAAAATATTCTTTTTTGTTTCGTTCTTCACTTCTTCTGTCATCGTGACCCGATTATACTTCAAAGAGATTAAAATTTCTTGAATGCGGAAACTGAACTCATTATTCCTATCAATATACCGATATACAAACTGATAATGCAAGAACAAATTGCCAGATAATTTATATCGTATAATTGATATTGTTAAAAAACCCCAAAAAAAGGTGCCTTAATGACCCTGCACATGATTTTGCTGCTGATTTTAATCCTGGCTGCCCTGGTTATGTTTTCAATTGATATCATCCAGGCAGATGTTGTGGCATTAGGGATCATGATGGCTTTAATCCTGACGGGCATAATCCCGGCTGACATCGCCTTTTCAGGTTTTGGCAGCGATACCGCCATCATGATTCTGGGATTATTGATCCTGACGGGCGCCCTGGTGCGTACGGGTGTTGTCCAAATTATTTCTCGGCAAATATTGCGCCGTGTCGGCAATAACAAAAACCAGCTCTATTGGGTCATCATGGGGACTGCAGCCTTGTTAAGCGGTTTTATCTCCAATACTGCCACCTCGGCTTTTTTCACACCAATGACCATCGGCCTGGCACGACGCTACAAAATCCACCCTTCAAAATTATTGATGTCCCTGGCTTTTGCGACCATTTTAGCCAGTTCTTTAACCCTGGTTGGCACCTCAACCAATGTGGTTGTCAGCGGCTTACTGACTGATTACGGTATGGAACCGCTGGGTATGTTTGAACTAACGCCAGTTGGGATCCCAATCGTCATTGTTGGGCTTTTGTATATGTTTTTCGTTGGGCGTCACCTTGTCCCAGCTAGGGACGAGGAAGAAGTCGGTCTGACAGAAAAAATCCTCCCTTATTGTTCTGAATTTGAAATCACAGAGGATTCCGCCTGGAAAGGCAAAACATTGAGCGAAATCGGCCTTGGTCATGAATATGATTTAACTGTTCTTCGAATTTTAAAGGAACCTGGTTATCATGTGTCTCCAAGAGGAAACACAGTTCTGCAAAAGGGCGATAAAGTATTAGTCGAAGGCGATCGGGATGACCTGGTTGCTATGCAAGAACAAGAATCCATCAAATTTACCGGTGAATTCAAAGACAAAAAGGATGTTTCACAAGAATTATCGCTGGCAGAGGTCATCGTTTTACCAGGATCGCCCTTGATCGGGCGCACTTTATGGGGGCTGAGCTTTCGACAGCGTTACGGCTTGCAAGTTTTGGGAATCAATCGAAAAGGCGAAACGATTCACCAACGTATCAGCCGAACACGACTAAAAGTTGGCGACCAGTTATTAATTCAGGGCGATCCCGCGACAATCCAGGG
>LGHA01000052.1 GCA_001508595.1 Anaerolineaceae bacterium 46_22
GTAGAAGACAACCCCACCAGAAACATTGAATTTCAAGTCCTCTTCAAAAGTCATCGGGTTCATTTGGACGATGATGTCATCGTGTGCAACCCGGGCAAGGTAACCATCCTTTGAGACGCGAATGGAAAACCATGTTGGCAATCCTTTGATATTGGAGGGAAATATATTTTTCCCAGAGACCGGGATCCCCATATGGAACAAGGACCTCAACAAAGTGGTGTTCGCCGTCGCACTACCAGAACCATTGACAGTGCAAATTGTCATGCAAAAGTCATTGACGTTCGTACCTTGTGGGGGTCCGTCTTTATGTGCTGTTTCTACATCTTTAACCATAAAAGCTCCTTCCAAAAGCTTTACTCAAAACGAATCAGTGAATTTTCCTGATCACGTTGAAATAATAAGTCCATATGTGCAATTAATGCTTGATAACCTGACAGGAAATCATTATTTGTAATTGAATCCACCATTTGCTGATGGTAATCCCAAACCCTTTCCAGGTATTTTTGATCTTCAAATACATTTAATCCTACGGCTTCGTAAATATCCCAGTATGATTCCAAAATACCCAAAACAAATACATTGTCCAATCGTCGATAAATAGCAAGGTGAAGTTGACGATGCTCCTCATGAGGGATTTGTATTGGATCAGATTTTAATTTTCTTTGGGCTTGGAGAATAATTTGATTGAGTTCGTAGTGATCATCTTCAGTCAGATTGCTGACTGCCTGGTACCAGTAAGAAGCTTCCACGTGGCTTCGAAAATCAGAAAATTGTCGAAATAATTCATTGTTCGTGCTTACTGCAAAGGCTAAACTTTTAGAAACAGATGGCGTGAAAGAATACGGCAAGCACTTTATTCCAACCCTTGGCTTTACCTCAACCAGACCCATTGCTCGGGCAACCTGCAATTCTTCCCGAAGCCTTGAAACGCTCATATCCAGGGCACTGCTTAATTCATTCAGGCTGGGAAGGTATTCTGTCCCCTTCACTGATTCTTTTGCAAGGAAGGATAGAAAATCTGATAAATGGTTTTGAATAGCTTGGGAGGTCATACCATAATCATTAATAGGATTAATCTGATTAATTATCAATAATAGTTTATCATAGGCTGCCTATAAGGTCAACCCTTTTCCAGACTTTCTTGAAAAGCTATGATCTACCACCCATTTTGATGTTACAATAGTCACTTCCGTGAACAATAGACAATTTATTAGAAAATGCCAAAAATATGGACCTTAATAAATCAATTGCCAAAAAACTGAACCTCCCCGCTTCCAAAGTAAAGAACACTGTTGCCTTAATTAAAGAGGACAACACCATTCCCTTTATCGCCAGGTATCGCAAAGAGCTGACCGGAAATCTTGATGAAGTGGAAATCCGAAATATCAAAGATGAACTCACTCACCTGGAAAATTTAGAAGATCGCCGAAATTCGATATTAAATACCATCAGGGAATCTGGAAAATTAACACCTCAACTGGAAAAAGAGATTTCAGAGGCAGATACCCTGACTTATCTGGAAGATTTATATCAGCCGTACAAACAAAAAAAGAAAACGCGTGCAATGGCTGCCAGGGAAAAAGGGTTGGAACCCCTTGCGATGCTTATCCTGGAACAGCCTATCAGCCGTCAAACAGTAGATGACTTCATCCGTCCTTATTATGATGACAGCCTATTAAAACCTGCTGAAGCGATTTCTGGCGCAAGTGATATCATCGCGGAAATCATTAGTGAAAATGTGAACATCCGGAAAGAATTGCGAGACCTGGCAGCAAATTCAGGGAAAATAATCTGCGAGAAACGTCCTGAAGCAAATGACGAACGGCAGGTCTATCAGGATTATTATCAATTTGAACAGAGAATTAAAAACCTGCACCCGCATCAAACCCTGGCCATTAATCGAGGTGAAAATGAGAACGTGCTCCGCGTCCATATCCAAATTGAAGAACAAGATTGGAAATCAATTATTTTCAGGCAATTTCACCCAAATGAACGATCCTTGTTTTATGAAATCCTGATTTCAGCAATAGAAGATAGCGCTAAACGGCTTTTATTACCTACCATCAGCAGGGATACTCGGCGTGATATCAATGAAAAAGCAGAAGAACATGCAATTCAAGTATTTGCCAGGAATTTAAGAGCACTTCTAACACAGCCTCCTATCAGCGATCATACCATTCTTGGGATAGACCCAGGATTTCGAACAGGCTGTAAGGTCGTTGTGATCGATCCTAATGGAAAATTACTTGCTGTTGATACCATTTACCCTCACCCACCTCTCAACAAGCTTGAACAGGCTTATAGCATATTACTGACTCTAATAAATCAATTTAAGGTTTCACTAATCGTCATTGGGAATGGGACTGCTTCCCGGGAAACTGAAAGGCTGATTGCTGAAATCACAAAGAATGACGAGTCTTTGCATTACATCATTACCAGTGAAGCTGGCGCAAGCGTTTACAGTGCCAGTTCGGTAGCAAGGAAAGAATTTCCTGATTTGGATGTAAGTATGCGAGGTGCTGTCTCCATTGCCCGTCGGGTTCAAGATCCGCTTGCAGAACTTGTTAAAATTGATCCAAGATCGGTGGGTGTTGGTCTTTATCAACATGATCTTAATCAATCAAAACTGTCCGACGCGCTTGACCAGGTCGTTGAATCCGTCGTCAATTCTGTCGGCGTGGAAATTAATACAGCGTCTGCAGAACTGCTATCTCATGTAGCTGGCATCGGTCCAACGCTTGCCGAAAAAATCGTTTCCTTTCGAAAGGCAAATGGACCATTCGAGAACAGGCAGGCTTTGATTAAAGTCCCGGGTTTGGGACCAAAAACTTTTGAACAGGCAGCTGGCTTCTTAAGAATCAGGAATAGCAACAACCCATTGGATGCGACAGCAATCCATCCAGAAAGTTACGATTTAGCATCCCTGATAATTGACCGTTTTGGTTTGTCAGATGAAATTACAATGGGTGAAAAAGCAAAAAGGATCAACGCAATTAAAACATCCAAAGATCTCGATGCGCTGGCAAAATCCTTAAATACCGGTTTAGCCACTCTTATAGATATCCTTGAAGAGCTTTCTCATCCGGGGCGTGATCCTCGTGAAGATTTACCAAGACCCATTCTGCGCAGTGACGTCCTCAGCATGGAGGATTTATCCCCGGGAATGCAATTAAAGGGTACAATTCGAAATGTCGTAGATTTTGGCGCATTTGTTGACATCGGTGTCAAAATCGATGGATTGCTCCATCGCTCAAAGATTCCTGCGAATATAATATCACTAAAAGTGGGAGATATTGTCGAAGTTATTATCGTATCCATTGAAGAAGAAAGAAATCGGATTGCCCTGTCCATGAAAGAAAATTCGGATAAATGACCCAAGAAAACGTTGAAAACATTTCTGAATTCAGTTTTGATACAAAATATTCCACAAACAGAAAAACAAAAATTCTCTGGATTTTATCTCATGCGATTCACCAGTGGGCCTGGCTCCTTGTCGCGCTGATTGGTGCGACCAGCAATGCAGCCCTTGCTGGAGTCGTTCCTGTGTATATTGGTCGGGCTTTTAACGAAATATTGACACCTAATCCCAGCATGGCAACGATAGGACGATTTGCTTTGATCGTTGGTCTCTCACAAACATTAAGAGGTTTTCTTCAATTCTGCCGTAATTTTGGTTTTGAGGTCATTGCTCAAAATATCGAAAGATATGTTCGGCAAGAATTATATGTCAACCTCCTGGGCAAAAGCATGACCTTTCACAATCTCCAATCCGTTGGCGATCTTATGGCAAGGGCAACCAATGATGTCCGGGAAGTTAACTATATGTTTAGCCCGGGTTTAAATCTTGTTGTTGGTTCATTAAACTTTTTATTCATCCCTTTACTTATTGCCCCGACGTATCATATCGCGTTAATCGCAACGCCTGCTGCATTTATTATTTTATACTTTTTGGCTTTGTGGCATTATCTCACCATCCTGAACCCCGTCACAAGTGAAGTCCGACGAACCTTTGGGGCGTTAAATAGTCGTTTGGCAGAAGCAATTGATGGTGTTGAAATTGTGAAAGGCTCTGCACAGGAAGATAATGAGATTGAGAATTTTCGTCAAAACGCCATTGCTTATCGGGATGTTTCAGTTGAACAAGGTGATATTGAAAGCCGATTTTTGCCCATGCTCCTGCTGGCGATCACAATTGCTGTTGGCTTAATGCACGCACTCCTCTTGCTCAAACAAGGTCAAATAAATATTGGTGATGTCATTGGTTATTTTGGGATACTATCATTACTAGGTTTTCCAACTAATATTTCTCTGTTTGCATATTCACAGATTTCGCTTGGTTTAGCAGGTGGAGAACGAATTTTGGAATTGATCAAAACAGAGAACGACCTCGATCAAAACCTCAACGGTTATGCGCAACCCATTGAAGGATCCATTGAGTTTAAAAACGTGGAATTTGGTTACGAAGGAAGGGATCCCACTCTGAAAGACATCAATCTCAAAATTGAACCAGGACAAACCGTTGCTATTGTAGGTCAGACTGGCTCCGGGAAAACTTCCCTGGTTAAGCTTATCAATCGCACCTTCGATATTCAGAAAGGTGCCGTTCTGGTTGATGGTGTTGACGTGCGTGATTGGTATCTTGAGGAATTACGCAATCAGATCTCAATTATCGAGCAGGATGTTTTCCTGTTTTCCCGGACGATCGCTGAAAACATCGCTTTCGGAAAACAAGATGCAACAAGAGAAGAAGTGATCCGGGCAGCCACAGAAGCACAGGCACACGATTTTATCACCAGTTTTGCAGATGGTTATGAAACCATCATTGGCGAAAGAGGTGCAACATTATCTGGGGGACAAAGGCAAAGATTAGCCCTTGCAAGAGCGTTTTTAACTTCTCCAAGAATTTTGGTTCTGGACGACTCCACGAGTGCTATTGATAGTGAAACAGAAGATCAAATTCAAAAAGCTATTTTTAGAGCAGCAGAAGGACGAACAACATTAATCATTACGCACCGCCTGTCTCAAATTCGATGGGCAAATCAAATCGTGGTGATGCGTCAGGGTGAAGTGGTAGCAGTTGGCACCCACGAAGAATTGATGGGGAAGTCAAAATCTTATCAGAGGATCTTTAGCGAGTAATTATGGGTTTCTTTTCGGGTTTAGCTGCAGAAAAATATGACCGCCAGTATTCTGACAGGAAGCTGATCAGTCGAATTTTTGATTATTTCAAGAACCAATCTAAAAGGCTGATTATTATTGGGATCTCAATTGTCCTTCATTCTGTGATCGAAGCATATATGCCCGTGATTGTCGCCAATGGTTTGGATCGTGTAACGCAGGAGACAATTACAAACAAGTACGTCTTCACTTTGTCAGGCATTATCCTTCTCCTGGGAGTGCTGAGCTGGTTCACAAACCTGTTGAGAAGACGTTATTCTGCAAGAACTATCGCGGAACTCATTCGGGAATTAGCCACAGACGCCTTTCAAGCGTCGGTCAGGCAGGATCTTTCCTTCCATGACCACTTTCAATCCGGGAAAATTGTTTCGAGGATCACTTCCGATACACGTGAATTTGGTCAATTAATCACCCTTTCAACAGATGTTTTCATGCAGGTGATTACATCTGTCATCCTGGCTGTCGTGCTGCTGCAAACCGAGTGGCGATTAGCCTTAGCGGTTTTTCTGCTAATCCCAATCATCTTCTACCTTGTAATGAAATATCGGCATGCCGCTCGCCAGGTGACCAGAGATGGCATGCGTGCCATGGCAAATGTCAACTCGACCATCAAAGAAACTGTCAGTGGAATTGCAATTGCCAAGAATTTTCGGCAAGAAGATAAAATTTACGAGGAGTTTGATGAAGCCAATCAGACTTCATACAAGGTAAATATCAAGAGGGGTTTAATCCTATCTTTCGTATTCCCAGTATTGCGTACAATCGGCGGTATTGCAACTGCATTAATGATCTATTTTGGCGCAATGACTGTTCTCGAAGGGTTTGTTTCAGCCGGTGCGTGGTATCTCTTCCTTTCGACACTCGACCGGTTTTTAATGCCTGTGATGAGCATTTCTTCTTTTTGGACCAACGTCCAGACTGGATTTTCTGCTGCTGAACGTATTTTTGCCCTGATTGATGCGGAACACTCCGTTATTCAAAATAACTCAATCATTCCTGAAAGTTTGCAGGGTCGAATTGATATGATCAATGTCGACTTTAGTTATACATCTGAAGAAGCAGTATTGAAGGATTTCACACTCCATATAGAACCAGGTGAAACTTTAGCCCTTGTAGGACATACAGGGGCTGGGAAAACATCGATTGGGAGGCTCATTGCGAGATTCTACGAGTTTCAAAGCGGCAAAATCTACATTGATAATGTTGATATTCGTGACTTTGATCTCGTTTCTCTTCGAAGACATATGGGCATTGTTTCCCAGGTGCCATTCTTATTTTCAGGCACAGTTCAAGAAAATATTCGGTACGGCTGTCCAAGATGCAGTCGTGAAGAAATTCTAAATATCGGCAGGAAAATTGGCGATGGCGAGTGGCTTGATACTTTACCCAATGGTTTGGATACACAGGTTGGTGAACGTGGTTCACAATTGTCGATGGGACAGCGTCAGCTTGTAGCATTGATGCGGGTGTTAATTCAAAAACCCTCCATCTTTATCCTTGATGAAGCCACGGCAAGCATCGACCCTTTCACTGAGACCCAAATTCAAACTGCCCTGGACATGATCCTCTCAGAAACAACCAGCATATTAATCGCCCATCGCCTATCAACGGTTCGTTCTGCTGATAGAATATTGGTAATGAGCAATGGTGACATCATTGAAGAAGGCAATCATGATTTCTTGATTGCTAAGGGTACACATTACGCTGAGTTATATAACACCTACTTCCGACATCAGTCCCTTGAATATGTCGAAGAAACCAAAAAATATGTAAAAAAATGAGCACTATTGTAATTTTGACTCACCTTGATCAAAGTTCCTTGACAATTAATAGGGGTGGTTTTAAAATCAAATTACCAAAAGTTAGATGTTAATGGGAAGAGACCGTGTTGTTACTCGGCACCGAAGGGGCAAGGCTATAAGCTGAAACTCTCAGGTAAAGGAGACCCATTAAACAGACACCTCTGAAATTGCAGAAGAAATTGCTCCTGACAGAGGACCCCATTTTTTATTTTCATAATAATAAAATATAAGGAGGCTCTTATGAAAACACCCGAAGGATTAAAGTACGCAAAAACTGATGAATGGGTTAAGTTAGATGGTGATGAAGCAATCATTGGGATTTCTGATTTTGCTCAGGACCAATTGTCAGATGTCGTTTATGTCGAATTCATGATCGACGAAGGTGATACGGTCACCAAAGGTGACACCGTTGCAACGATTGAGTCCGTGAAAGCAGCTGCGGATGTCCTTTTTCCCGCTTCAGGTGAAATCCTTGCATTAAATGAAGATTTGGCTGACGCACCAGAGCTCTTAAACAGCGATCCATATGAAAAAGCCTGGCTTGTCAAGATAAAACTGGATGATCCATCTGAGTTGGACGACCTTATGACCGCCTCAGAATACGAAGCTTACAACGAAGATCGCGAGTAACCATGTATACACCCCATACCCCCCAAGAAATTGAGGAGATGCTGAGGGTTATCGGTGTCAATACAATCGAAGATCTATTTGTAAAAGTTCCGGAGCGTCATCGTTTTCCGGAACTTGATCTTCCTGAACCATTGACTGAGATGGAAGCATCTGCTGAATTACACGAAATCGCCTCAGCAAATGCATCTACAGATGATTTTGTAACCTTC
>LGHA01000053.1 GCA_001508595.1 Anaerolineaceae bacterium 46_22
TTTTTGATGGTTCAATCCCATAAAACGCGTAAAATCCGATATATTTGTGGGGAATCAGATTAGCTATTTCCCAGAAATTAGAGTTTTTTCACTAGAGTCCATATTATAATTTTATTTACACATAACCAGAAGAAGTCGAGATTAAAAAATCTAGATTGTGGTATTTTACAACTTTTCACAGCAGATGATTATAATAATTATAAAATTTTAAACCAATAATCATCCTACAACAACTTAGAACTACAATTTTAATAGTAAAGTCTTACATTTTGTAAACTAAAACAAAAAAAGGAATCTAATGACAATTAAAAAGTCCAACGAATTCGACAAGGATGCGGAAATAATTTATTTTCCCGGTGATGTGAATGATTTGGTTGAAAACATTCCAAATGAATTTGTTCAGTTGGTCATAACATCTCCTCCTTATAACCTAGGCAAGGAATATGAAGATAAATTAAATTTAGATATTTACTTAAACCAACAAGAAAAAATAATAAAAGAATGTGTAAGAATTCTTAAGCCCACAGGAAGCATCTGTTGGCAAGTGGGAAATTTTGTAGAAAACGGCGAGATCATACCTTTAGATATTTTATTATTTCCAATATTTTCAAAATTAGGTCTTCATTTAAGAAACAGAATAATTTGGCATTTTGGACACGGACTCCATGCAAAAAATAGATTTTCCGGGAGATACGAAGTTATTTTGTGGTTCACAAAAACTGATGATTATGTATTTAATTTAGACCCTGTCCGTGTACCACAAAAATACCCTAAAAAAAGGCATTATAAAGGACCTAAAAAAGGACAATTGTCTGGTAATCCTCTTGGTAAAAATCCTTCTGATATTTGGAATATCCCAAATGTAAAAGCTAATCATGTCGAAAAGACAAGCCATCCTTGCCAGTTTCCCGTAGAATTGATTGAAAGATTAGTTTTATCATTAAGCAATGAGGGTGATTGGGTTTTTGACCCATTTATGGGTGTAGGATCAACAGCAATTGCAAGTTTGTTACACAATAGAAAATCTATAGGGGCTGAAATAATGAATGATTATGTGAAAATTGGTTGGAACAGAATAAAAAAAGCTGAAAGAGGGGAATTAAAAATTCGTCCTATGGAAAGACCAATTTATGACCCGAATAATCCCGAATCCTATGTCCCTCCTCAAAAAATTAATATTAATTCAACTATTGAAATTTCACAACAAAGGTTATTTGAAAAAAGGGAAAAATACGAGAGCGACGAAGAGGACGAATAATAATGAATATAATTTACGAATATTCTCATCTCGGTGGATCAGAAATTTTACAAGTAAGATATCCCCAAATCAATAATGATATCTACGATGTAATATCCAAAGTCGAAGCCTTAAGACTTAAGAAGAGTAGAGAAAAATCGATGATTGGGAAAATGCTATATTCTCCGAAAGATATGAATAATCAATTTAGAATGCAATTCCATTCATTAGGCTATAAGGAAATTAGGGACTATTACACGATAGAAATTCCAAATTATGCTGACACAATCTCGGGAGCATACAAGCAAATAGATTTTGTGAAGGAAAAAGTATTGGTTGAGGTCCAATTTGGCAAATACGCTTTCATGTTTTATGATATGGCAAAATTTCAATATTTCTTCAATGAAAACAAAGCTGATGTAGGGATTGAAATCGTACCCTGTCATCATCTTCAAAAAGAGATGTCGTCCGGTGTTTCGTATGGGGAACAATTAGTTTATGATATAGAGAGATTGAAACGACATTTTCCAGCAGTCCCAGTTAAGATAATTTTGATAAATGCAGAAAGCAATTAACTACTTAAGGAGAGCCCTGTGACAAAACCTTTAAAAATTGTGATCCCGATGGCCGGCTTTGGCACTCGTCTGCGCCCCCTCACCTGGAGCAAGCCAAAACCCCTGGTCTCGTTAGCCGGGAAAACCGTTCTGGACCACCTGCTGAATATGTTCCGCTCGGTACCTGATTTTAAATCAGCGGAATTTGTTTTCATCCTCGGCCCATCGATGGGCGACCAGATCCAGGATTACGTTGCCAAACACTACCCCGACTGGCATGTGGACTACGCTGTTCAGCCAGAGATGAAAGGACAATCGGACGCCTACTGGCAAGCACGTGAATATCTTCATGGGCCAATGCTGATGGCTTTTTCGGACACTCTGATCGAAGCTGACTTTTCCTTCCTCGACCAAGAGAAAAGCGACTGCATTGCCTGGGTCAAGCCTGTGCCGGACCCCAGGCGCTTTGGCGTCGCAGAACTTGATGACGCCGGCGCGGTGACCAGGCTGATTGAGAAACCTCAGAACATGGATAATAACCTCGCTTTGGTGGGATGCTATTATTTCAAGGAGTCTGAAGACTTGATTTCTGCCATTACAAAGCAAATTGAAGATGAAATCACCCTTAAAGCAGAATATTACCTGGCAGACGCCATCAACATTCTCCTGGACAGGGGGATCAAAATGCGGACGGAAAACGTGGAAACCTGGCTGGACGCCGGCACACCGGATGCCCTGCACGAAACGAACCGCTACCTTCTGTCACACGGCCGCGACAACACCAATGAATTGGGGTCACTCGAAGACACTCAAATCATTCCACCGGTCTTCATCCACCCCGGCGCGAAGGTCAGCCATTCTATGATCGGGCCGAACACTTCCATCGGCGAGGGCGCTTTAATCCAGGGCAGCACCATCAAGGACTCAATCATCGCCTCCGGAGCAAAGGTCACAAACAGCAGGTTAGAAACCTCTCTGCTGGGACATGACGTCACTGTGACGGGTCTGTCAGGGAAGTTTAACCTGGGAGATGACTCAACTGCTTCAAGTTAAACTTTCCAGGAAACTGAGATTGCGATCACCTTTACTGAGATTAAGAAGAAAATTTGTTGACCCACCGGAGGGATGCGGTTATCATTTCGCCAGGAACGTGCAGGATAAAACTGCAGGACATTAAAAATGAGCAGGGTTGAATCTTATGCGGGCAGCAGCTATCCAGAACACCCTCGCGCTTTTGTCTGGAAAGAACAGCGATACCAGGTTCAGGAAATTATCTCCCGATCACGGGACCCGGAAGGATTGCGGTTTCTGGTGCGCTGTGCCCCTGGCGATGCTCTGTTTGACCTCTACTATCAAATCGAAGATGATGATTGGCAAATTCAACCAAAAGGATTTGCTGCAAACTAAGGAAATTCTAAACACTCACCAACCAGTACAGGAGAATGAATGCCCAAAAGTTATTTAAACAAAACTGTCAGCGCCTTGAAGCCCTCAGGCATCCGTAAATTTTTTGACATCGCTGCCACCATGGATGATGTGATTTCCCTGGGGATTGGCGAACCGGATTTCACCACCCCCAGGCCAATCATTGATGCCGGCATCCGTGCCCTGGAAAGGGGCGAAACCCATTACACCTCTAATCACGGTATTATGGAACTGCGCCAGAAAATTGCTGAACATCTTGAAGGTCTATACGGCGTGCATTATGACCCGGCTACGGAAATCGTCGTGACAGTTGGCGTTTCTGAAGCCCTTTACCTGACTTTCTCAGCCATTCTGGATCCGGGAGACGAGGTTATCATCCCAACCCCTTGTTTTGTCTCCTACCAGGCTGAGGTGGAACTGGCTGGCGGAAAACCGGTTGAGGTTTTCACAAATATGGAGGATGACTTTCAGCCCGACCCTGCCGTGATCGAAAAGGCGATCACCCCTAGGACAAAAGCGATTTTGCTGGGCTACCCAAACAACCCCACGGGCGCAGTCGCAAGCCGTGAAACCCTTGAAGCCATCGGAAAAATCGCAGAAATGCACGACATACTGGTGATCTCAGATGAAATATATGACCGCCTGGTCTATGACCACGAATTTGTATGCTTCCCATCTATAGACGGCATGCAAGAGCGGACTGTTCTCTTGGGCGGCTTTTCAAAAAGCTACGCCATGACCGGCTGGCGAATCGGCTATGCCGCGGGACCAGCAGACATCATCAAAGGCCTGGTTCGCATTCACCAGTATTCGGTCATGTCTGCTCCGACCATGTCACAGTACGGGGCGCTGGAAGCATTACGGCTTGGCGAACCCTACCTTCAAGACATGCTCAAGGAATATAACCGCCGTCGAATAATGATCCACCAGGGATTGAATGATTTGGGCTTGCCAACCTTTGAGCCTCACGGCGCATTTTATGCATTCCCGAGCATTCACAACACCGGGCTGACTGACGAAGCCTTTGCAGAAAAGCTTCTGCTGGAAGAAAAAGTTGCCGTGGTACCAGGCTCTGCCTTCGGCAAGGCAGGTACCGGCTTCTTGAGATTGTCTTATGCCACCAACTATGAGCTGATTGAACAGGCTTTAGAAAGAATTGGGCATTTCTTGAAAAGAATTTAGCCAGGGAAATAATGCATGGTTTTCAATTATTGGTAAATCAATTGAATAGTTAATTAAAATTATTGATCCTGACCCAAAGTCCCTTCTCTAACAGGAAGGGATTTTTCTTTCCGCGTTATAGGCTTGGGAAAATGTGGGTTGTAAGTTTTTAAGTTGAAGGTGCAGTGAAAATCGCACTGCACCCTACAAACACAACAAAGCACCCACTTTAAAACCAACATACAGCACTTGCAATATTCATATCAAGATCACCCAATAATTGACGAATCCATTTAACTTGAATACACTTTTAATGTGACTCAAAAGGTCGAAAATGCCCCAAATAATCGTTGGGGGGATTTATGGATCGCTGTAATCCTGGTATCAACAGTGACCATGGTAGCGCTACGCCTGTGGACAACCGAATGGGCAAGTGACCTTTACATTCTCGTTTTTCTCTCCTTTTTTGCCGCACTGACCGGTTTGGCGCTGGGTTACAGTAAATTCTCAGGCTTTGTTTCTTTCTTAATCTCAGCGGTTTACGGATTATTTATTTCGGGTTGGTTATTTGGGCTGACTGTGGATAGTGCCATGCCATGGCGAGAACGGATCTTTTATTTCCTGGGGTGGCGATTGCGATACACCACGGAACAATTCCTGGCCGGCAAACCAATTACGGACCCCATCCTGTTCCTGACTGTACTGGCAGTACTGCTCTGGGTTTTGGGGACACTCTGCACCTACCTCATCATACGAAAAGGGGCAGCCTGGTCTGCCATTTTGCCCTTGGGAATCACGTTGCTGGTCATCAGCCATTATGACCAGGACCTTGCACGCAACATGCAGTTCTTGATGACCTTTATCTTTTTCAGTTTGCTGATCCTTGGCCGTATGACTTTTCTCCGCTTCCAAAAACAATGGCACACGGAAGGGATCGGCACACCCGCAAATACCCATGCAGACCTCGCAAAAACCCTGGTGATTTTAGCATTAACCCTGCTGATCATTGCATGGGCTGTTCCCGTCACCCCCCACCAGATCACCCGCTACTCACAATTTTGGGACAACCTCAGCCAGTCATGGGATCAGTTTTGGGACGAAATCCCCGACATTTTCACGATTACAAGAAGTTCACCGAGCAGCACTGCCGGCATTTTTGGTGACACTCTGGGCTTGGGCAATGGGTCGCCTGTCAGCGAAAACATCGTCTTCACGGTTAGATTAGAAACTGACGGCCTTTCGGGTTATCGCAATTACTGGCGGGCTCGCAGTTATGCCACCTATCAGGATGGCGATTGGACCACACTCGCTATCCCCGAAGAAAATTTCCTCTTCCCTGAGAATTTTGAGATCGATTACACAATGGATCCAGGGCAGATTGAACGGTACACATTCACCAGTGATACCAGCCGCATGATCAACCTGTACGCCGCCGGTCAGCCGGTCTGGGCGAGCCGTCCCGTGATCAAGCTGTCACAAAGGATTTCCGAAACAGAAGAGGATCCCATTGCCCTGATCGCCGACCCTGCCATCAACGCAAAAGATACCTACCAGGTGGATTCCCGTGTTTATTTGCCAACCATCATCGAATTACGCAATGCCAGCCAGGAATATCCCGAATGGCTCTCCCCATATCTTCAACTCCCTGAGGATTTTTCAGAGGATGTCGCCCAACTTGCCCTCGACATCACCGACATCTTCAACAACCCTTATGACAAAGCCTCAGCCATCACGCGTTATTTGCGTCAAAATATTGAATACTCACGCACTATTCCAAACCGGCCGAATCGAGCAGATCCCATAGAGTGGTTTTTATTTGATGTCAGGACCGGTTTCTGTAATTATTATGCAACCGCAGAAGTATTAATGCTGCGTTCCCTTGGCATCCCTGCCCGGATCGGCGTTGGATACGCCCAGGGAGAATATGATTCTGAAACCGAGTCCTATATCGTCCGCCGGCTAGACAGCCATGCCTGGCCAGAAGTTTACTTCCCGGGTGTTGGCTGGGTCATTTTCGAACCGACGACCGCCCAACCCACAGTCAGCCTGCTAATGGGGGAGGAAAATCTTGATGAAGAAGGGCTGCCGCTTCTGCCAGATGAAAAAAGCTTCGAAGACCGCCTTCCCGAACCCGGCGGAATCCCCACACAAAGCCTCGAGGATTTAACCGCTGATCAAGCAGAATCGGGACGAAGTCTATTCAATCTGCAGCCAAAGCACATCGTCTGGATCATTCTTTCAATATTTGGTGTCGCCTTACTGGCATGGATTTTCATCCGCTATCGACCCTCTTACCTCAAGCTAAAAATTGACCCTCTGCCAGTGGTTTTGGAGCGCTCATTGATAAAGCACAACATCTCTGTCCCCGAGTGGCTCAAGCGCTGGCGCTATCGAGCTTTGATGTCCGTACCGGAACGAGCTTATCGGCAGTTGGGCTGGTCGATGCGAATCATGGGGCAAAACCTTAACCCCGCTGAAACCGCAACCGAGCGCGCCCTGAGATTGACGGCAATACTGCCCGAATTAGAACAGCCTGCCAGAGACATCATCAACGAATATCACCTTGACCGTTTCAGCCATCATATTATCAATGAAGAACGGGCAAAACAAGCTGCCAGGAAAATAAGAAACCTGGCAATAAAAGCCAGGTTCCAGCAGTTATTTAAATTTCTGAAGAAAACTTAACGAATCAGTCCCTTCTTAAGGTTCACACTTCCCTGACCAGTTCTTTCAATGCAGCTTGCCGTGCCCTGATCAACTCCGGCATGGTGTCAGCAGCATAATACACACCGCTTCCTTCAGCAACAACCGAGGCGGCAATACTCCCCATCACAGCCGCTTCCAAGGGGTCATATAATTCGCGGTAACCAGCCAAAAAACCGCCAGCAAATGCATCACCGGCACCCGTTGGATCCACCCGCTTTGACTGATAATCCGGCACAGTCCAGCGCTTATTCCCCTCTCGGTCATACAGGTAATATCCAAAAGAAGTTGTATGGATGATCACATATTCAGGTCCAAAGGAACCTAAAATTCTTGCCATCTCCCACAAATCCGTTTGGCGCCCTAAGAACAAGCTCCGTATCTCCCCTTCTGTTGTAATAAAAGCCGTGATCTCGGAAAGTAAACCAGGGATTTCCTCCCAAAAGGATGGGTCCATATACCCGGGGGTAGAGGAGAGGGTGATATTAGAAGCCTGTCCCTGTCGAAAAATGGAGGGCAGTATCAGGTGCGAAAGATAATCGATGGGGCAAATGTGAACAGCACCCGCATCTAAATAAGCTTCTGGTATATCTGAGATTTGAATTGATTGAGGCAGGGGGTCGGTACGGCTGCAGTGATTCTTGATATT